>PMLF01000155.1 GCA_003158755.1 Elusimicrobiota bacterium
GCCATGGTCATCGTCTGGAACGACCTGGCCCAAGGCGACACGGAATACGCCGCCGGGTTGGTGGCGTTCAACAGCCTGTTCCAGGTGTTCTTTTACAGCGCCTACGCTTACGTGTTCATCACGGTCCTACCGCCCCGGCTTGGATTGAAGGGCGCCTTGGTGGCCGTCGGCATGAAGCAGATCGCCCAAAGCGTTTTCGTCTATCTGGGCATCCCTTTCTTGGCGGGGATGCTCACCCGCCTCGTCGGATTGAAAACGAAGGGGAAGGAGTGGTACGAGAAGTCGTTCATTCCCAAGATCAGCCCGATCACCCTCGTAGCGCTTTTGTTCACCATCGTCGTTATGTTCAGCCTTAAGGGAAAAATGATCGTCCGGATACCCTTGGACGTTCTGCGGATCGCGGTCCCCTTGCTGATTTACTTCCTGGGCATGTTCCTGACGAGCTTCTGGATGAGTTGGAAGGTTGGGGCGAACTATAAAAAATCGGCCACGCTCTCCTTCACGGCGTCCAGCAACAACTTCGAGCTGGCCATCGCGGTGGCCGTGGCGGTTTTCGGTATCAATTCCGGCGAGGCTTTCGCGGCGGTCATCGGACCCCTGGTGGAAGTGCCCGTGCTCATCGGCCTTGTCAACGTGTCCCTCTTTTTCCGGAAACGGTGTTTCGGTGGAGTCTTATGATTTCGGGGAAGATCAAGGTCCTTTTCCTGTGCACGGGCAATTCCTGCCGGAGTCAAATGGCCGAAGGCTGGGCGCGGGCTTTGAAGGGGGATGTCGTAGAAGCCTACTCCGCCGGGATTGAAACCCACGGCTTGAACCTCCGCGCCGTCCGAGTGATGGCCGAGGCGGGCGTGGACATCTCCACGCACCGGTCCAAAAACATCGCCGAATTGAAGGACGTGGATTTTGACCTCGTGATAACCCTTTGCGGCGACGCCAACGAGCGTTGCCCCCGCTTCCCCGGAAAAACCAAGGTCATCCACGCGGGATTCGGCGACCCGCCTAAACTGGCCGCCGACGCCAAGACCGAGGAAGAAGCCCTTTCTCATTACCGCCGCGTGCGGGATGAGATAAAGGAATTCATTAAGAGCTTTCCTCCTACCTCATTTTGATTTGTTACCATCGTCGATATCGGCCCGTCGGGCCGGCCCGCTCCCATGCCTCCAACTAATTCCATCCCCGTCGATCCGGCGAAGCCGGACATCGAAGTCACCCCGGAATACCGGGAAATCCTTGATCGGCTGAAAGACAAAACCCCCGTCGTGTTCGTCACCGGCAAGGCCGGCACGGGTAAGACGACCTTCATCCAATTCCTTAAAGAGACGTACCAAGGAGACGCCGTCGTCGTCGCGCCGACGGGCGTGGCCGCGTTGAACGTCGGAGGGGCGACGATCCATTCCTTTTTCCGGTTGCCTCCAAGGGTGGTCACGGAGGCCGACATCCGCCGGGTGCGGGGCGGGAAGGTTTTCCGGAATTTGCGGCTCCTCGTCATCGACGAGGTTTCCATGGTCCGCGCGGAGGTCATCGATGCCATCGACCTTTTTCTTCGGTTGAACCGGGAATCCGGCGAGCCTTTCGGCGGCGTGCAAGTCCTTATGGTGGGGGACCTCTTCCAATTGCCGCCGGTGGTCCCTCCACCGGAGCGCGAGGCGTTGAGGCAAATGGGGTATGACAGCCCCTATTTCTTCAGCGCGAAAGTGTTCAAGGATTGCCCCATGGTCTCGAAAGAGCTGACCCGAATCTTTCGGCAAACCGAAGGACGGTTCATCGACCTCCTCAATCGGGTGCGGGTGGCGGAAGACATCGAAGATGTGCTGCCCCAATTAAACGCCCGTTGCGGACCCTCCGGACAACAGGGGCCGGTCCTCACTCTTTCCTGCACCAACCGCGTGGCGGACGCGCTCAACGACCAGGAGCTCGGCCGGATCGCGACCGTCTCGCGCACCTACGTCGGAGAGGTATCCGGGAAGTTCGCCGTGGAGGAGGTCAAGTTCCCGTCTCCCCTGCGCTTGTCCCTGAAAGTCGGGGCCCAGGTCATGTTCACCAAGAACGACGAAAAGAGGCGGTGGGTCAACGGCACGCTGGGCCGCGTCGTGGAACTGGCGGACAAAGTGATCCGGGTGGAGATCGGCGAGGGGATCGCCCCGGTGATTTGCGACGTGAAGCCCGTGGATTGGGAAACGTTCAAATACGAATACGACGAGACGGAGAAACGGGTCATGTCGGTCTCCATGGGGTCCTATCGTCAATTCCCGTTGATGCTCGCCTGGGCCGTGACCATCCACAAAAGCCAGGGGAAAACCCTGGCGATGGTCCGCGTGGATTTGGGCCAGGGGGCATTCGACTACGGGCAGGTCTACGTGGCCTTGAGCCGCTGCCGGTCGTTGGAAGACATCTACCTAGTAAGGCCCGTCAGATGGACCGATATCAAATGCGACCCAATCATCAAAAGGTTTTACGAGACGCTGTCTCCCCGCTGATTAATCCCTTTATATGGGTGGGGGATTTTTTTATAATTCGCAGGTGCCGCACGACTTGAGACCCCCGTCCCTTCTTCCCAAACTATCCAAATTCCCCGGCGCCCCCATCCTCGTGGTGGGGGACCTCATGGTGGACCGCTTTATCCGCGGGGCCGTCCATCGGCTTTCTCCCGAGGCGCCGGTCCCCGTGGTGGATGTCCAGGAAGAGCATTCCATGCCGGGGGGCGCGGGCAACGTGGCCTCCAATATCGTCGAACTGGGTGGGGTCGTCCAACTGGTGTCGGTGGCGGGCCAGGACTCCGACGGAGACCAGCTCCTCTCCGCCCTGCGCGACCGGCGCATCGACGTCGAGGGCGTCGTCCGCGATTCTTCCCGCCCCACGATCCTCAAAACCCGCGTCATCGCCGGCCACCAGCAGGTCGTGCGCTTCGACCGGGAGAGCCGCGCGTCCCTTTCCCACGACGTCACGAGCCGAATCCTGGCGGAGATCCGCCGCCGCCTGCCGTCGGTCAAAGGCGTCGTCGTCTCGGATTACGGCAAAGGGCTCGTCTCCTCCCCCTTTCTTAAAGCCCTTTTGCCTCAAGCCCGAAAATTGGGGAAGTTCGTCGTCGTGGACCCGAAGATCGAACACTTTCAGCGGTACCGGGGGGTGGATTGCCTCACGCCCAACATGAAAGAAGCGTCGGAAGGCATGAGGGTTTTGCCTCCAAAAACCGACGAGGAAGTGGACGCTTTGGGCCGCGCCATCGTGAAAAAGCTCCAATGCCGATCGGTCTTGATCACGCGGTCGGAGCGCGGCATGAGCCTCTACGAGGCGTCGGGCCGGATCACCCACATCCCTTCCCTCGCCAAAGAGGTCTTCGACGTCACGGGCGCGGGCGACACCGTGATTTCCGTCTTTAGCCTCGCCCTCGCCGCCGGTTGCAAGTACCCCGAAGCGGCTTTCATCGCCAACGCGGCCGCCGGCGTGGTGGTGGCCAAGCTCGGCACGGCCACTTGCCGTACCGACGAGCTTCGACGCGCGCTGGCGCAAATATGAAAGTCCTCGGCGTCATCCCTTCCCGCTACGCCGCCCAACGGTTTCCGGGGAAACCTTTGGCGGTCATCAACGGCAAGCCCATGGTCCAATGGGTGTACGAAGCCGCCCGCAAGGCCCTGCCCCGGGTGGTCGTCGCCACCGACGACAAACGCATCATGGATTTCATCGAAGGCTTGGGCGGCGAAGCGATCTTGACGTCTCCATCCTGCCGGAGCGGCACCGACCGGGTGGCCGAAACGGCCCGCAAAATGAAAGCCGACCTTTACCTCAACATCCAGGGCGACGAGCCGTTGATGAGTTCCCGGACGGTCAAAAAAGTTTTGGCGCTCCACAAGGACCGAAGCGTCGTCATGGGCACCGCCGCCACGGCGTTGGACCCGGCGCAGTGGAAGAACCCAGACGTGGTGAAGGTGCTCACCGACCGGACGGGATGCGCGATTTATTTCTCCCGGGCGGCCTTGCCGTTTTTGCGCGACGGCGGCGGTTTCCCGACGACCGAGTCCACTGTTTTGCAAAAACATCTCGGGATCTATTCCTACCGCTCCGATTTCCTGAAACGATTTGTGAAGTGGCCTCCGTCCTTTTTGGAGACGGCGGAAAAGCTGGAGCAGTTGCGGGCCCTGGAGAACGGCGTCCGTATCCGGGTGGCGGCGACCCCCGACGATTCCGTCGGGGTGGACCGCCCGGAGGACGCCGAGAACGTGGGGAAAATCCTGATGAAAAGGGGCGGGCGATGACCAAATACATATTCGTGACCGGCGGTGTGGTGAGCTCCTTGGGTAAAGGGATCGCGGCTTCCTCTTTGGGCCGGCTCCTAAAATCCCGAGGCATGAACGTCACCATGCTGAAGCTCGATCCTTATTTGAACATTGATCCCGGCACCATGAGTCCCTATCAGCACGGCGAAGTCTATGTCACCGAGGACGGCGCCGAGACGGACTTGGACTTAGGCCATTACGAACGGTTCCTCGACGTGGACATGACCAAGGAGAACAACTGCACTTCGGGCCAAATTTATGACGCGGTGATCCAGCAGGAGCGGCGGGGGGAGTTCCTGGGAAAGACCGTCCAGGTGATCCCGCATATCACCAACGAGATCAAGAACCGCATCAAGCGCGTGAGCCGCGGGCGGGACATCGTCATCGTCGAGGTCGGCGGCACGGTGGGCGACATCGAAAGCCTTCCCTTCCTCGAGGCCATCCGCCAGATGCGCATCGACGTCGGCCGCGAGAACGTCCTTTATATCCACCTGACCCTCGTGCCGTACATCAAGGCGGCCGAGGAGCTCAAGACCAAGCCCACCCAGCATTCCGTCGGCAAGTTGCGCGAAATCGGGATCGACCCGGACGTGATCCTCTGCCGCTCGGACCGGCCCTTAGGAGAAGACATCCGCGGCAAGATCGCCCTCTTCTGCAACGTGGCCCCGTCGGCGGTCATCGAGGCCATCGACGCGGACACCATCTATGAAGTGCCCCTCATGTTCGAACGTCAGGGCCTGGACGAACTGGCGCTGCTGCTCATGCGCCAGACCAGCCGCCACAAGGACATGAAAGACTGGGAAGCAATGGTCGAAAAGATTCGAAATCCTAGACGGGAAGTCACCATCGCGGTCGCGGGGAAATACACGGAATTGAAGGACGCCTACAAGTCCATCAGCGAAGGGCTCCTTCACGGAGGTCTCGCCAACGACGCCCGCGTCATCGTCAAATACGTGGACGTGGAGGACAAAAACATTGAGGGTTTGCTGCTGCAGGCGGACGGGATCCTCGTCCCGGGCGGTTTCGGGGACCGGGGCATCGAAGGCAAGATCGCCGTGGCTCGTTTCGCCCGGGAGAAGAAGATTCCCTACTTCGGCATCTGTCTCGGCATGCAGGTGGCCGTGATCGAAGCGGGGCGGCACCTTCTGGGGTTCAAGGACGCGCACTCGACGGAGTTCGCCCCCAAAACCTCCCATCCCGTGATCGACCTCATGGAGTCGCAGAAGAAGGTGAAGGACCTGGGCGGCACCATGCGCCTGGGCGCCTACCCATGCGCCGTCAAAGCCGGGACGCTGGCCTACCAGGCTTATCGGAAAGAGGCCGTGTCCGAGCGCCACCGCCACCGTTTCGAGATGAACAACAAATACCGCAAGGCCTTTGAGAAAGCCGGTCTACGCGTCACCGGGGAATACAAGAAGCTTACCCTGCCCGAGATCGTCGAGCTCAAGGACCATCCATGGTTCGTCGGGGTGCAATTCCATCCCGAACTCAAGAGCCGTCCCCTGCGCCCCCATCCGCTCTTCCGGGACTTCGTGGCGGCCGCTCTGCGCCGTCTTTCTCCGCGCGGAACGTATTAGCCGCTCGTGCTTGACGTTTTGGGTCGGCGCTTTTCGTAGGGGAGGTTCTCAGACCCTCCCCCAACAAGGACTTATGTAGAATGGTTGTCGCTGTCTCGCGGAGTGGATCAATTCCCGACGGAGGCCAATTTGTTGAGGGCGGGTCTTAGACTCGCCCCTACGACCGAACCCGTGAGACGTTGGAGTCATTATTATCGAGGAGGTCTCGATCCCTATGAAGCGTTTTGTTTTCTTTTCGTTCGCGCTGGTTCTCGTCTCGGCAGTTCCGGTCTTGGCCCAAGATCCGACGGCGGGCGATGGATTCGCCGCTCTGGTGGCGGGGACAACCGTGACGCTCTCCGCCGTCGAAACCGGGGCCGCCTCTTCTTTGCGTCGGCTGAAAGACCAAGAATACGCCGCCCGCCGTCAAGCGCTGGAGGATATTATTTCCCAGCAACTCTTCGCCCGGGAAGCCGCGGCCCGCGGCGTTACGTCCGAGGCCCTCCTTAAAGCCGAGGTGGACGATAAGACGACTCCTCCCTCCGAGGACGACAAGAAGGGGTTTTTCAACGACAACAAGGCGCTCCTGGGGGGGAAGTCTTACGAGGAAATCGCTTCCCAGATCGGAGAGCACCTTCAACAACAGAACTCGGCGGATCGGCGCGTCGAGTATCTGCGCGAGCTGAAAGCGAAATACGGAGTGCGGGTCCTCCTGGAGCCTGCGCGGGTCGCGGTGGACCCCGCCGACGGCCCCGCTTTCGGGCCCAAAGGTGCGCCCATCTCCCTGGTCATCTTTTCCGATTTCCAATGTCCCCATTGCGCCAAGCTCGTCGACACATTGCATAAACTGGAAGGGCTTTACGGACCTTCCCTTCGCGTCGTGTTCCGCAACTATCCTCTGGCCATGCATAAGGACGCGGCCCTCGCCGCCCAAGCCGCCGCGTGCGCCGACGAACAAAAGCGTTTTTGGCCCGTCCACGACCTCCTCTTCGCCAACCAGGATAAGCTGTCGATGGAAGGGCTCCAAGGGTTGGTTGTCCAGGCGGGCGTGAAAAAGAAGGCGTTCGATAAATGCCTGGTGTCGGGGCGATACGCCGACCGGTTGGCGCGGGACACGGCCGACGCGCAGCGTTACGGCGTGTCGGGGACGCCCACGGTATTCATCAATGGTCGGGCGATCTTCGGGAGCCAGCCTCTGGGGACCTATGAGCAGGCCGTGGACGACGAACTCCTGTCCCGGGGTTTGCCTCTTCCGGGACTGAGGACGGCCTCGCCGAAGAAGGAAGAGAAAAAGAAATGAAGGTTATAGGGAGCGGAGTCCGCGTCGGCAACCTGACCATTGCCAACGATCGCCCGTTCGCCTTGATCGCCGGTCCCTGCGTGGCCGAGAGCGAAAAACTTTGCCTCGACGTCGCCCGCTTCCTGAAGACCGCTTCCCGGCGGCTTGGTATTCCCTATATTTTCAAGGCGTCCTTCGACAAAGCCAATCGTTCCTCCTCCGGCTCGTTCCGCGGCCCGGGACGGGAGGAGGGATTGCGCATCCTAGCGGAGGTGAAAAAGCACGTCGGCGTTCCGGTTCTGACGGACGTTCATTCCGTCGAGGACGTCGGCCCCGCGGCCCGCGTGGCGGACGTGTTGCAGATTCCCGCTTTCCTCTGCCGACAGACGGACTTGGTGCTGGCGGCGGTGCGGAGCGGCCGCGTCGTGAACGTGAAGAAGGGCCAGTTCCTGTCGCCCTGGGACGCGAAGAATATCGTCGAGAAGGCGGCATCGGCCGGAGGTCGCGGGCGCTTGATGCTCACCGAGAGGGGCACGTCCTTCGGCTACAATAATTTGGTGGTGGACCCACGGGGCCTGGAAGTGATGAAGTCCTTCGGCGTCCCCGCCGTCTTCGACGCCACCCACTCGGTGCAGCTTCCGGGTGGAAAAGGAACGTCCAGCGGCGGCCAGCGGGAATTCATTTACCCCCTGGCGCGCGCGGCGGCCGCCATCGGAGTGGCGGCGTTTTTCTTCGAGGTCCATCCGTCCCCCGAAAAGGCGCTTTCCGACGGGCCGAACTCCGTGCGCTTAAGCCAAGTGCCGGAGTTATTGAAACGTCTTCGGGAGTTGGACAAGGTCGTCAAGCGGGGAACCTTCGCCCGCAATGTTTTTTTGTAACCGTCGAGGAATTCTGTTTTTTTCGTAGGGGCGGGTCTGAGACCCGCCCAGGACCGGATTGAATATTTTGAGGAGACGAGAGCCATGAAACAAGAAAAAACGCCGCTTTCATCCGTCAAGAGAGTTTCTGAACCCCGGCTACCGGCGCCCGAGCCCTGGCGCCCGACTTGGAAGTGGCACTTGAAATTACTGGCAGGCATTTATCTGGCGCTCATCGTCGTTTACGTCGGAGTGTCGGCCCTGCTTTCCCGGCTCCCTCCGCCGTACGGTTTGCGCAGTATCCCGAAGGAAATCACTCCTTGGCTAAAAAAATAAAATCGGACTCCCATTGGAAGTCCCGCGCGCGGCGGGTGTTGGAGATCGAGTCCCGCGCCGTGGCTTGCCTGGCGTCCCGGGTGGACGGATCGTTCCTGAAGGCCGCCCGCCTCATGGCGGCGGCCAAGGGCCGCGTCGTGGTCATGGGGATCGGCAAGTCCGGGTTGATCGGGCGGAAACTGGCCGCGACGCTTTCTTCGACGGGAACTCCTTCCTTTTTCGTCCATCCGACGGAGGGAATGCACGGCGATTTGGGGATGCTCACCTCGCGCGACGTGGTCCTGGCTCTCTCCCATTCCGGCGAGACGGAAGAGCTGAAAAACGTTTTGCCTTTCATCGCCGCCCGCCGGATTCCTCTGGTGGCCCTCACGGGCCGGCGGGATTCCGCCCTGGGCCGCGCCGCGGCCGTGACGGTGGACGTTTCCGTCGAGCGGGAGGCGTGTCCCTTCAATATCACGCCCACCGCGTCTACGACGGTCGCCCTCGCCGCCGGGGACGCCTTGGCGTTGCTCATCATGGAGATGCGGGGATTCACCGCCCACGACTTCGCCCGCCTACATCCGGCGGGGACCCTCGGAAAGCGCCTCACCATGACGGTGGGGGATCTCATGCACAAAGGATCCGAGAACCCAGTCATCCGCCAGGACCGTCCCGTTCGGGACGCCCTGGAAGTGATGACCCGAACTCGATTGGGCGCGGCCAGCGTGGTCGATTCCCGGGGCCGATTGGCGGGAGTTTTCACCGATGGCGACCTGCGTCGCGGTCTCCAAAAAGACCCCGGACTCCTTTCCCGTCCTTTAGGGGACGTCATGACCCGGCGCCCCCGAACCCTGCGCCCCGACGACATGGCTGTGGACGCCGCGCCTCTTTTCCGGCAGCTTCGGATCGACAATTTCCCCGTGGTGGAGAAGTCCGGCCGTCCCGTCGGAGTCCTGGACGAGAAAGATCTGCTCGACGAAGGTCTGGCGTGAAACTTTCCAAGAAAGAAATCGAGCGCCGTCTCAAGAAAATCCGGCTCCTGGCCATGGACGTCGACGGCGTCCTGACCGACGGTAAAATTATTTTGCTTGAATCCGGCGAAGAGGTGAAGGAGTGGAACGTGAAGGACCGCATCGGGTTCTTCATGGTCCAACGCGCGTCCACCCCCTTCCATCTGGTTTGGATCACCGGCCGCAAATCAAAACAAGTGGAAGCCCGCGCCGCCGAGATCGACGCCGTCCTATTCCAGAATACCGATCACAAGGGGCGGGCTTTGGAGGAGACGGCGTCGAAATTCGGCCTCCGCCTGGAGGAAACTCTTTTCATCGGCGACGATTTGGTGGACCTGCCCGCCTTGGCCCGCGCCGGTTTGGCCGTCTGCCCGGCGGACGCCCACGAGGAGGTCCGGAAGGTTTGTCACTGGGTCACCCGCTCTCCCGGTGGCCGCGGCGTGTTCCGCGAAGTGGCGGACGCGGTCCTCAAAGCCCATGGGGAGTGGAAGGCCGTCCTGGACCGGTTCCGGGATCCGGACCGCCGGCCGAATCCGTGAAAAAGTTTCTTAGGGGGGCGTCTTTTTTTTTCGCGGTGCTCCCGGCGTTGATCCTTCTTCCGGCGGCGGGTTGTCGCCGGGCCTCCCGGCCGCCCGCGGGCGTCGCCGCGACGGTGAAACCGTCCGTCCCCGACCAGGTCATCGCCCAGTTCACCGTCGATAATTACACGAAGGGCGAACACACCTGGAACCTGGAATCGCCCAAGGCTTTCGTGTTCGAGCCGGAGAAGCGAGTGGACCTGGACAATCCCCATATCCGATTTTTTGAGAAGGGAAAGCCCGGCGCGAAGATGGATGCGGGTAAGGGGAGTTACTTCACCGACACGGGGAACCTCCGGAGCTGGGACGGCGTCGTTTTGGTTTCCAGCGACGGAGCCCGGGTGGAAAGTCCCTCCATGGATTATAACGCCTCTTTGGACAAAGTGACGTCGACCGCGGCCGTCACCGTGTATCGCATCGATTCGGTCCTGCGCGGCGTCGGTTGGGAGGCCAAGCCCGACCTTTCCCACGTGGTGGTGCACCATCAGAAGGTGGAATACGTGATGGAAGATAAATTTGAAAAGAAAGAGAAGAGTAAAAAGTAAGCGTTCAGCCCCCGCCGTCATTGCGAGGAGCGAAGCGACGAAGCAATCGCCTTGAAACAGGCTCAACTGCGATTGCTTCGTCGAAAAAACCTCTCCTCGCAATGACCCCGTGAACGGAGGTGGAGTATTAAGGTAAAAGGAGTAAGTGTGGAACAACGACTCCATATGAAAACGTTTTTATTCCTTTTCACTTTTGCCTTTTACCTTTTACCTTTTTCCTTGTCTTCGGCGACGGTGGATAAGCCGAAGACGTATATCCAAGGCCGCCGGATGGAGATCCTCAAGAAGGGCGAAGCCACCGAATTTACGGGAGGCGTGACGTTGACTCGTGAAAACGACTTTATGTCCGCGGATCGCATGGTGAACTACGACAAGGAAGGAACCACCCACGCGTGGGGGAACGTCTATTTGAAGCGCCGGGACCCCGTGAAAGGCGTCTTATGGGAAGCCTGGGGCGACGAGGGGATTTACGACTCCAATGTCTCGTCCGGAACTTTATGGGGGAAAGTCATCGGTGAAGTCCGCCAATCCACACCGACGGCGAAGCTCACCCGCGTATGGGCGGACCGCGCTTCGTATGATCCGACGAACGGATCCTTGTCCTTCGTCGGTCCGCCGGCGACTTCAGGTTCTCGGTCTCGATTCATGCCGCCGTGGCCGGCGGGGGTCGATCCCCGCCCGCGCGTCGTGGAGACCGACGACGAAGGCGTTCGCGATTTGTGGGGGGACCATGTGACCTATTTCGAGGCCGACCGCCGCGTCATCGCCGAAGGGTCGGTGAGGGCCAATTGGAAAGGAGCGAAGAATGGCGCTGCGCGCTGAAGGACTGAAAAAATCCTACGGTCGGCGGACGGTGGTCGACGGAGTGACCATCGAGGTCGACCCGGGGGAAATCGTCGGTCTCCTCGGTCCCAACGGCGCCGGAAAGACGACGTCGTTCTATATGATCGTCGGGCTGATC
>PMLF01000156.1 GCA_003158755.1 Elusimicrobiota bacterium
GATTTTCTTAATTGAACCGCATTCGGGTTAACGATCGGGGGAATTTTTTCGGATTTTGTCGACGGCCTGCATCAGCTCTTCCATTTCGAAGGGTTTGTAGATGTACCCCACGGCCCCCTCTCGGATCGCTTGCTCGACGATCGCGTCCCGCTCCGACCCCGTGGTGATGAAAACGGGAAGCGAGGGGGCGACCTTCTTGATCCGCCTCATGGTTTCCAGCCCGTCGATGTCGGGCATTCGGACGTCCAAAAATACCAAGTCAAATTCGATCTCTTTGATCCGCTCGACGGCGTCGGTTCCTTTTTCGACGGCGACGACGTCGAACCCCTTGCTCTTTCCCCACCGTTGATAGAAGACTCGCACGTTGCTTTCGTCGTCGACCGCCAGGATCTTTATCGGTTTCATGGATGGGTTCCCAACGGCAGCAGCACCGTGATCTTGGCGCCGAGGCCTTCCCCATCGCTTTCGACCTCGATGACGCCGTGGTGCCGCTTAACGATGTCGTCGCACACGGAGAGCCCCAGCCCGGTCCCTTCGCCTTCTTTTTTCGTCGTGAAGAAAGGTTCCAGGATCCGGTAGAGGTTTTCCTTCTTGATCCCGATCCCCGTGTCCTGGAACTCGACGGCGAGGGCGCCGCCTTTCTTGAAGGCGTCGGCATTTTTTCCGGCGGCTGCCGCGGCCCCGAGGAGGCGGCTCCGTAGGGTCAGCGTCCCTCCCGCCGGCATGGCCTGCTGGGCGTTGATGACGAAGTTCATGAACACCTGCTCCAAATGAGGCTCGCTGGCCTTCACGGGAGGGGGTTCCGGATCAAACTCCTTTACGACCTTGATGTTTCCGCGGGAAAGTTGGAACTGGGTCAACGCGAGGACCTTATCCACGACGCGGACGACGTTCACGTCGGCGAATTTGAAATCTCCCTGGCGGGAGAACCCCAGCAATTCCGTGATGATCCGTTTGCAGGTGAAGGCGTTCTGCTCGATGACGCGGACGTCCTCGCGCCATTGGTTGTCCTCCTTGATCTCCTCCAGGAGGACCTGGGCGTTGCCGAGGATGGACACCATCGGGTTGTTGAGCTCGTGGGCCAGGCTGCTCGTGACCCGTCCGATGGCCGACATCCGTTCGGAATGGATCAGCCGGTCCTGGGCGGTCTTCAACTTCTGGTAGGCTTCCTTCAATTCTTCGTACATGGCCGCGTTCTTGACGGCGGTCGTCAGGCCGTCCAGGAAAGGGGCGGCCAGGGCGAAATCTTTTTCTGTGAAGGCCCCCCGCTTTCCGGTCCGGGCCAAGCAAAGGACGCCGAGGGTTTTTCCCTCATCTTTCAAAGGCGCCGCCAGGGCGGATTCGATGGAGCGCGGCTCCTGGAATCCGTTGAAACACACATCGCTCCTCACTTCCTCGCCGAGCAGAAGGGGTTCGCCGGCGTGAAAGGACCGCCGGGCGGCGCCGCCGTTCCCGTTGAGCGTCCTCCCCATGACTTCGTCCTTGAAATTCGGCGACACGGCTTCCACCACGAGGCCATTTTTCCTTTTGACGAGCAACGAGCCACCGTCGGCCTTCAGCACGTCGCAGGCGGATTTGAGGATCAGCCTCAGCAGGGTCCCGAGCATGAGCGCCGTGGCCATTTCCCGGGTCATTTTCTTGGATTCGGGGGTTTCTTTTTCCGTTCCCGGGGCGTTCAGGCTTAAACGGCGTCGATCCAAACATTCCTTCGTTTTTTTTAGGAGCTCCTCCAGCTCGATGGGTTTCAGCAGGTAGCCCGAGGCCCCCAATTTCATGGCTTCCGCGTTGGATTCGAGGCTTCCGTGGGCGGTCATCAGGACGGCTTCGACGCGGGGGTCTTTGGTTTTGGCCGCCTGGATCACCTCCAACCCGTTGACGCGCTTCATCATCAAATCCGTCAGCACCAGGTCGAAATCGTTGGCGGCGATCAACGGCAGGGCCTTTTCGCCGCTGTCGGCCTCGTGGATTTCGTGAGGGCCCGTTTTCAGTCCCCGGACGACGATGGCCCGCATGTCGTCGTTGTCGTCGACGACGAGGATTTTGTCTTGGTTCATGGTCTCGGCCTTTTAAAAAGGATCCCGCCAAAAAACAAAAACGTGAGGCCGACCCCAAGGCCCCACGTTCCCCTCGAAAATACATCAAATACGTCTTGCCGAAGTATATCCCCGGGTTCCAAAAACGTCAATAAGCGGAAGTCTCCGTCGGAAACGTTGACTATGATTCCGCGAAGGTCGGGCCGGCACGGATGAAATTCAGGAAAGGAGGAGGAACTTGACGAAGCGGGTCGATCCCGGTCGGATATCGGCGGCAGCGTTGTCGACGAGGGGAATGGCGGTCCTTTGGGACTACCGTGTTGGTTCGGGTGGAGGGCTTTGGAAGGAAACTTGATCGAGAGCCGGATGGGGGAAATCCGGCAATAGCCAATCGGCCCCCAAGGCGTCGCGGTTCGACTCTACCGGGGTCATTGCTTCGTCGGCCCGAAGGCCTCTTCGCAATGACCCCGTGAGTCGGTTAGGAAACCGATTACTTCGCGGAGGTCAGCTTGTGCACCGCCTTGGAGAGGCGGGCGATCTTGCGGGAAGCAGTCGTGTGGGGGACGATGTTGCGGCGGCCCATGCGGGTCCAGGCGGACATGACTTTGGGAAGGGTTTCCTTCGCCTTGGCGATGTCCTTGGAAGCGATGGCGGAGAGAAGCTCTTTGGCCAGGTCCTTGGCCTGGGTTTTTGCCGCGTGGTTCGCCCAGCGGTGCTTCTGCGCCTGTCGATTGGCCTTGAGGGCCGACGTGTGCCGTCCGGTCTTGAGTTTTGCCATGGGCGGCATTTTAATCCGACGGGAGCGTTCCGTCAAGAGATAATTATTGCCGTCCCCGACGTTGACAACCATTTCTCAAATCGATAACATCGGTTTCACCAAGCTTGTGGCCGAATTAGTTTCTGTCCCCGGCTTGTTCCCATCGTTTTACGAACGAAAGACGGTCGCCGTGTGGCGGTAATGCGGCTGTTGCTCCGGTTGGATCCAATTAATTCAACAAGAAAGGCGGTGTTCATCATGGCGGAAAACCTCGTTGTGGTCAGCAAAGTCAAGAAAATGGTGAAGGAAAAGGGACTGCGCACCGGCGGTGATTACGTGGACGCGCTTTCCAAGAAGATGGAGGAGATCGTGAACGCCTCGGTCGCCAAGGTCCAGGCGGACGGGAAGAAAAAGACCCTCGGCGCGGAAGATCTTTAAATCAATTGCGAGATCCAGAAATACCGTTTTAAGGATCGTCACCCCGGCGAAAGCCGGGGTCCANNGGCTTCCGCCGGTATGACGGCCTAGGGATTTAGCTTGGAACTTGGAACTCGGGATTCGGAAATTGAAGGGCTTTTCTCCCGCCTCGCGCCTTGTTACGACGCGTTCAACCGGTGGGCCAGTTTGGGTCTGCACGGTGTTTGGCGGCGGGCCTTGGTCTCCCGGCTTCGGTCGGGAGAAGAGGTCTTGGATATAGGGTGCGGGACGGGAGATTTGACCCTTCAGGCGGCCGAAAAGGGTTGCCGGGCGACCGGTCTCGACTTCAGCGAAGAGATGTTGGACATCGCCCGACGACGGGCTCCCGATCTCTCCTGGGTTCGCGCCGACGCGGCGCAAGTCCCTCTGCCCGACGGCCGGTTCGACGCCGTGATTTCCGCCTACGTTTTGCGGAACCTTTATCGGGGTGGATCGTATAATGAAGCGTTGCGGGAAGCCCGGCGCCTCCTGAAACCGGGCGGGCGGCTGATGTTCCTCGACCTGACCCGCCCGCGTAATCCGCTCCTTCGCTGGGGTCATGGGTTATACCTGAGGGGAATATTGCCTCGGATCGGACGGATCGTCTGCGGTCCCCGGTGGCCCGGTGATTATTTGAAGACATCCATTCAAGATCTTCCTCCGGATCCGGCGCTCCGTGCTTCTTTTGAAAGCGCCGGATTCGAGGGTTTCGGAGTCATTCCCCTTTTCGGAGGTATCGTGAGCCTTTTCACCGCTCGGAAACCATGAACGTTCTCTCCCAGCATTTCCACCTTCTGGTCTTTTTTGTCGTTGGTCTCTTTATCGCGGCGATCCCTTTGGTCGCCTCCGCCTTGCTTCGAGAGCGGGGCGAAAAGAAGGACACCAGCGCCTACGAGTGCGGCATGGACGCTGTGGGCTCGCCCTGGGTTTCCCCCAATATACGTTTTTATTTTTTCTGCCTCGTCTTCGTGGTTTTCGACGTGGAAGCCCTGTTCGTTTTCCCCTGGGCCGTCAATTTTCGCGGGCTGGGGATGGAAGGTTTCGCCGCCGTTTTGGTTTTCGTGGGCGTCCTGATGGCCGGGCTGGCGTACGCCTGGCGCAAGGGCCTCCTGAAGTGGGAATGACCCATGTCCGGAATCCTCCTCCAACACACTCCTAAGCTCGTCGGTAACAAATACATCCGCGCCGGCGGGGGGGAATTCCTCCTGACCACCGTGGATTTCTTCATCGATTGGGCGCGCCAGTCCAGCATTTGGCCGCTCACGTTCGGCTTGGCCTGCTGCGC
>PMLF01000263.1 GCA_003158755.1 Elusimicrobiota bacterium
AACCGGGGAGCCGTGCGATCACCGAAGTGCGCGGGGTCGGTGGTCGAGCCCATGATTTGGTTCGTATCGATCTTGTAGATCAAGGCCTTGACGATGTCCCAGGTCGTCACGTCCTCGCAGACGAAGCTGAAGTAATTCGAATCCCACGTATTGAACACCGGATCGGTCCCGGCGGTGCCGAAATTTCCGGGACATTCGGCTGAAAAATCCCGGACGACTTCTTTGTTCGACGTCGCCACGTGGTACCGGATCAACTGCGGCTTATAACTATTTGTCGCGTTATCCCAGNNAGTCCCAGTTGTGGATGTAATACAGGACATCGGGGTCCGTGGTGCTCCAAAACACCTGCTCAATATCCGGCGGATCTATGTTCAGCGTGCGGATGGGTTGATAGGTCTTGCCGTTGTAGAGAACATGTTTCCCACCGTCTTTATAGAGAATCAAGTAGGTTTCGTCGGCGTTCCAGGCGGGGATGGTGGAATACATGGGCTTGATGAAACCCAATCCCTCGGCGGCAATGTCCGTGATCCGGATAATTTTCGAGTTGGGAAACGCCGGATCGTAGGCGGGCACACCGAGGGCGGGCTTTCCCATGGGTTGTTCGGCGTGGATGCTTTTATCGTTTTTCACCAGCCCCTCGCAGAGGTCCGCGGCAGCCGAAGCCCGGGAGGAGAAGGCGAGGATCAAACTCAAGATCAATCCAATGTTCCTGCCAAATGGCATCTTCTGATGGCGGTTCATGGCATCCCCTGTGTTTATCGGACGACCGCGAACTTGGTCCGGGCGCGGATGGTTTCGCCGCCATTTTTCCCGTGGATCACGGCGAAATAGACTCCGGTCGCTTTCCTACCGTTCCAGACATATTCGAACACCGTCTGGCCGTTCACCATCGTCGATTGCGTCACCCGGGCCGTATGCACCACCTGCCCCGACGCGTCGAAGATCGTGATCTCCACCGAATCCGCGTCCATCATCGCCCTTATCGTCGGGTCCTTGCCCACTGCGGGGTTCGGGAAAGCGTAGGCCAGTCCCGGAGGCGTGGTCCCGTTCCCTTGCGGCGTAACCACCGCCGTCGTCTGGGCCGATTTCACCGGCGTATAGGCGGAATTTCCCGCCGCGTTGTAAGCCCGAACTTCGTAGTAATACATTGTCCCCGCCGCCAAGCCCGTCGCGTCGTTGTAGGTCACGGTCCCGCCTGTTCCGGGGTTGGGGCCCAGCGTCGTGATCTGGACGAACCCGCTTCCCTGGGTCAATGAGCGCATGACGGTAAACCCGTCCTCGTTGTTCGAGGCGTCCTTCCAGGTCAGGGTGATCTGCGCGCTCGACACCGCTACGGCGGCCAAGGTCGTCGGCGCCGAGGGCGCGGTGACCGGCGTGGCCGGGGTCGTGGCGGAGGCCGTGTTGGAAACGGTTTCGCCGGCGGTGTTGATGGCGAACACGCGGTAGGTGTAGGTGGTCAATGGCGCACGGCCCGTGTCGTTGTAGCTCGTCACGTTCGCCGCCGGTTTCGTCACCGTGCTGAAGGTGACCCCTCCGTTCGACGACCGTTCCAGCCGGTAGCCCGTCTCGTTGGCGACGTTGGTCCAAGACAGGTTGATCTGGGTGGAGGAGGCGGCCGCCGCCGTCAACGCCGGCGCCGCAGGAGGCTGGGGTGACGGCGTGCGGGTGCTGATCTCCAAGTCCGTCACGCCGTCGGATTGCGCGCTCCAGCCCGAGTGGTTTCCGCTCGCGTCGAAAGCCGTGAGCCGGATGTAATAGGTCGTCGCGTCCAAGAGGCCGGCGATGTCGGCGGTGGTCGTCACCGCCGCCGCTTGTTTGGCGACCGTCCCGGCGGACAAGGCCTGCGCGGTGGTCATGCCGGTCAAGGAATAGGTGGCGGTGAAGACCTCATATCCCGCCAAATCGGAAATCGCCGACCCGTCCGCATTGGTGGTCACGGCGTCCCACGCGATGCCCACCGTGGCCGCCCGGGCCGCCATCGTCAGAATCACAAATCCTATTAGAACGATCGTTCGTTTCATGGCATCCCTCCTTTACCGAT
Source organism: Elusimicrobiota bacterium (assembly GCA_003158755.1). Classification (GTDB taxonomy): domain Bacteria; phylum Elusimicrobiota; class Elusimicrobia; order FEN-1173; family FEN-1173; genus FEN-1173. Next base: position 2,042 of record PMLF01000263.1, read on the forward strand.
CCGCCCGGACGGAACGATGCATCGTCCGGGAACCGCTTGCCGACCGTTTGGCCGGGGCGCCGCCCCAGGCCCACGTCAACCCCACCCGCTGGGCGAAACCGAACTCCGCCGCCGCGGTGTTCATGGCGTAGTCAACCTTAAAGTCCCCCACCTTAACCCCCACACCCATCGCCAGGCCCGTCATCGCCTGATAGCCCCCGTTGTGGGATTTAAGCGCGAGGTTGCTCGCCGTGTCGCCCTTATAACCCAGGCGCAGGGTCAACACGCTGATCTCATATTCCATCCCGAGGCTCGCCGCCGTGTCCTTCTCCGCCATACGGTAGGTCGCCCCCGCCACAAAGGTCACCGGACCCAGGCTGATTGCGCCGCCGCCGTTCACCGTCGTGGGAAGCGCGTCCTTCTCCGTCCGGTATTTCAGACCAGGACCGACGTTCAACGCGCTCAAACCCCACAGAGTGTTTTTCACGATCATGCTCGCCCCTAAGTCCGCCGCCGGGGTCCAGGCCGATTTGTAGTCCCCCAGGGTCGATTGGATTCCCTTCGCCGTGATTCCCGCCCGGATCGGCCCCAGCTTCTCCGACACCGTCAACCCCGCCGCCAGGTCTCGGGCGCTGAAGCTGCCCGTCACCGCTCCCGTGTCGTCCCGCTTGTCCATACTCCCGCTGGACCACTGGGTGGCGCTCACCGCCCACACACGGCCGCCCACTTTGAAGGCCCCGGCGACGTTGCCATAGTTGCTGTCCCCCTGGAGGGCGTCGAAGGAGGCGGT
>PMLF01000268.1 GCA_003158755.1 Elusimicrobiota bacterium
ACGTCGGCGATGGACCGTTCGACGGCCGAAAACATTCTATCCAAATCCTAAAAGGAAATCCCGAGGGGCGGCATCAGGACGAGGACGTCCCCCAGAGGGCGTAGCCACAAACCCCTCCGGCGCGCCGCCAGGCAGACCCGGTGGGCCGTCCGAGCGACGACGGGATACGGCTTCCCGGTCTTCCCGTCCACCACCAGTTCGATGCCGGCCATGAAACCCGCCTGGCGGACGTTCCCGACGTGGAGGCGTCCGCGCAGGGAATCCAGGAACGACTTCAGACGGGCAATTTTGGGCCGGAGGAACTTGAGCAAGGACCGTTTCCGATATAGTTTTAAATTTTCCAACGCCGCCGCGCAGGCCAGCGGGTTNNTGTGGCCGTGGAAGAACGTCTTGAACTCTTCGGGACGTCCGAGGAAAGCGCGGTAGACTTTCTCCGTCGTTAATGTGGCGGCCAACGGCAAATAGCCGCCGGTGATGGATTTGGACAGGCACAAGAAATCAGGAACCACCCCTTCCCGCTCGACGGCGAACATCGCGCCCGTCCGGCCGAACCCCGTGGCCACTTCATCGGCGATGAGGAGCACGCCGTATTTCCGACAAAGGCGTTCCAGGCCCTTGAGATACCCCGGCGGCTGTACCAGCATCCCGGCCGCCCCTTGCACCACCGGCTCTACGACGGCGGCGGCCAGACGGCCCCGGCGAGCTTTGAGTATCTTCTCCGCCCCGGCCAAACAATCCCAGCGACAGCCGGTTTCGGCGCGGGCCTCTCCGGGTTTCGGAGTCGGCCCAGAGGCGTCTTTCTCCCCCCGCAGCAGGTCGAGGGGCGGTTTCTTTCGGAAAGGGCATCGGTAACAGGACGGCGTCGGCGCGAAGCGGGCGCGGAAGAGCAGCGGCTTGAAGGCGCGATGGAAGAGACGGACGCCCCCGACGGAAACCGCTCCCAGCGTGTCGCCGTGGTAGGAATTGGAGAGGGCCAGGAACTCCGGCCGCTTCTCCCCTTGGCGCGACCAATATTGAAACGCCATCTTCAGCGCCACCTCGACGGAGGTGGACCCGTTGTCGGAATAGAAAACGCGGGAGAGGCCCTTCGGAGCGATACGGACAAGCTCCCGAGCCAGGAGGATCCCCGGTTCGTGGGTGAGGCCGAGAAAAGTGGTATGGGCCATACGGGCAAGCTGACGCTTCACGGCTCGGTCCAGGACCGGTTCCCGGTGGCCGTGCACGGTAACCCAAAGCGACGAGACTCCGTCCAGGTACCGACGTCCGCGATCGTCGGTGAGCCACGAACCTTTGGCGGAACGGACGACGATCGGGTCGGACGCTTCCCAATCCGCCTGCTGGGTGAACGGGTGCCAGAGGTATTTTTTATCCCAACGGGATAGCTGGGACATCAAAAATGGACGTGGGTTTCGAAGCTGGTGCAGGTCACGCGGGAAGCGTCGTTGCCGTAAACGTTGCCGGGGAAGAAGAGGGAGACTCCCACGTTGAACGTGACGAAACCGGTATAGCGATAAGTGACCTTGGCGTCGATCTCATCGCCCAAGTTCTTCAAACCCGTGACGGATTCCATCGCCGTGTAGGCGTAATAATCCAGGGACCCCGTCCAAAACACTTTTTGAGTGCTGAAGATCCCCAACCCCTCCGTCCGGACGCCGGAGACGCCCAAAGGGATCCCATTGCTTCCGGCGGCGAACGGGGCGTTGGGATCGTACACGTCGGAAAGGGTGGCGGCGAAATGGCTTCCAAACCCCGACCGCTGCAGGCCGTCCCAACGGTGGGCGAAGGTGGGCCGGAAGGCCGCGTCGACGTTGGCGGTGCCGTTGTCGTCCCCGGTGCCCTGGGCGAACAAGGCTTTGACGCCGAAGAGACCCCATTTCTCGGTGTCCTTTTGAGCGCCCAGTTCCAAACGTTCCCCCAATCCTTTGAGTTTGACCTTAGAGCCGTCGGGCCCCAGGGAGGCCTGTCCGCTCTGCATGGCCACTTCCATCTTGTAATAGGCGTCCTTCAAATCGCCGAAGAGCCTTCCGTCGTAAAAACGACGATCCACCCGGGTCGCCGTGTGCGTCGATATTCCGAGACGATAATCGCCGCCCGATCCGTTGTTTTCTTGGATGAAGCCCAATTCCCAATGGCGATCCTCCTGCTGGGCGCGGAAGATCGCCGCCTTCAGGTCCGAATCCCCCTTTCCCGAGGACAACGCTTCGGCGATCTTGGCGGTGAAGACGTCCAACTCGGTATGCCACGGGCCGCGCAGCTGCGCGCGCAAAGCGTCGAAACCCAATTCATCGGACGCCACCAACATTCCGTCTCCGATCAAGATGGGCTGACGGCCGATGATGAAGTTCAAATGTTTATCGAACAGGTTCGGCAAGTGGACGTAGGCTTCCTCGACCCAAGGCGTACCGTCGGCATGGGGATATCGGGTATGCGCAAGGAGGGGATCGTTCGCCCCCTCCAGGCCCCAAATACCGATGGACTGGGCGCGGAACGACGCTTCCACGTCCTCGTTGAGCCAGGCGGTCATGTAGGCCCTTGCGCTGTTGGAATAGTAATCCAAGGAATCCTTCGTCGTCTTTTGCATGTCGTTGTTGCCGATGGAAATGCCGCGCAGGCGGTAATCCACCCCGAGGTTCAAGGAGTTGAAGTCCGCCCGAAGAAGGGCCGAAGAAAGGACGACGAGGAAAGGGATCAGTTTTTTCACGAGGGGAATTGTACAAAAACGAGGACCCTCGCAGCCTGAAATTCCAAAACAACGGGTCTTGACCCATTGGCGGAGAGAGCTTAGACTATGAGTTGTGGAAGGGATCAGCGAACTCATCCGACGGCACGACGAATACCAGATCGAGGTCAAGCTCGACTACGACCTGCACCGGACCCGCCGGAAAGAGCGGTACAC
>PMLF01000056.1 GCA_003158755.1 Elusimicrobiota bacterium
CATCAGGTATTCCAGCAGGGCGAACTCGCGCCCCGCCAGTTCAACGGGCCGGCCGGCTCGGGTGACGTCCCGGCTCAGGAGATCCAGGCACAAATCGCCCACGATCAACCGCGTCGGCTCGGCGGCGCGGCCGCTCCGTCGAATGAGGGCCTGCAGGCGGGCCAGGAGCTCCGAGAAGGTGAACGGCTTGGTTAAATAATCGTCGCCGCCTCGCTGAAGCCCCGCGATCCGGTCGTCCACCGACCGCCGGGCGCTTAAAATGATCACGGGCATGGTCAGGTTCCGCTCCCGGAGCTTTTCGATGAGCGTGAGGCCGTCCAAGCTGGGCAGCATGACGTCGACCACGGCCGCCGAATAGGGTTCCGTCAGCGCCCGGTCCAACCCTTCCTGCCCGTCGGCGACGTGGTCCACGGCGAACCCCGCCTCTTTCAGGCCCTTCGCCACGAACGCGGCGATCTTGTCGTCGTCCTCCACCACCAGTATCCGCATGAGCTCATTGTATTGAATTGTGGGAAGCCGAAGCGACCGGTTTTGGTAATATGAGCGGCCATGCGCCACTGGTGGTTTTGCCTCTCCTTTCTCTTGGTGTCCCCCGCGGGAGCTTTCTTTCGGCCGAGCGTCGAACAGACCGTGGGCGTCGACCATTATTCCGAGACGAACGTTTCCCTCGACGTGGGAAAAGAATTTCACGCCTTCTCCGAGTTCAACACCTATTCGTCGGACATCTCGAGCGGAACCTACAACACCTATTCCACCCGTCTCGGATACGACAAAGGGCGGTGGGGCTGGGGAGTGACGGGCGGGTTCACGCCGGAGGTCGAAAAATACAGCAACTGGTTCGCCGGCGCGGACGCCGCCCGGCGTTTCCGACGGACCCGTCCGGCCTTGTCCGACGACGAAGATAAAGACCCCTTCGAAAACGGGGCCGCCGTCAGGGTCGGAGCGTTCCACGCGGTGCACTTCGACCGGACCCGGTCGATGTCGGGAACCCGGGAGGGTCCGTTCATCGACCTGGATTCAGCGGCGACCATCAGCCAAACCGACTTCCATCTCGCCCTCAACCTTCCGGTTCGGACCGCGCTGGTTACCCTCTCCTGGGTCGAATCGCGCTACGGCCAAGATTTATCATCCATCTCGGAAAATGAGGCCCAACGAATTTCACCTCGGGGAGAAGATTTCATCCTTCGGGGATTCCCCCACAGCAGTATGGCCACCGAGGTGGATTTGCCCGTCAGTCGAAAAACGACGCCCTATATATCGTTCGCTTACATCACCTACGAGCTCGACGCTCCGCCCGCCAAGGTTTATAACGTCGGGATTGAAACCAAGTTCGCCGGAGTGCCGATCGATTTTTCTTACGAATACTATGACTCGGGAATCAAAAACGGGGTCGGCCATTACCTGACGCTGGCCTTCGGCGGAAGGTACCAATCTCTCGCCGACGACCGGGGTTGGTGACGAACCTTAGGTCGCCCTCCGCGACACCATTGGCTATTCCGTTGCATTGATTGCTACCGTCGAGTAAACTCAGACTGGAAACGTTCGATCAAGGACCGCATGGGCCTAATTCGTAGACATATTGTTTCCCTCCGCCGTATTCTTCCCATCCTCGCGATGGTCCTTCCTATTTTCGTGGGCGCCCTCCGCGCGGATGAAAACACGCCCTTCTCGCCCGATTATCTCAATAGGGTTTGGAACGATGCGCTGGAACTCCCGACGCTGCCTTTCCATTTCGACGGGAAAGAATGGGCGATCACCGGCGGGATCACGGCGGCCACCGTGGTCGCCTTGACCGCTGATGGAGAAATCAGGGAATATTTCGATAAGCATCGGAACAACTTTTCGGACAGCCTGAGCCGGTATACCACTCATTTCGGTGACTACCATTACCAGCTCCCCATCCAAGTGGGGGCTTGGGCCCTCGGCTCGGCCTTCGGCTATGCCCCCCTCAAGAAATCGGCGGCCGACGGCATGGAAGCCAGCCTCCTTGCCGCCGGGATCGTGACGCCCCTCTTCACCCGGATCAGCGGCCGGGAACTGCCCAGTTCCCACCGGAGGCCCCTTCTGTTCCAACCCTTCAAGAGGGGCCACCCGGGCCGCGAAAGTTTCCCATCGGGCCACACCACGGAGGCCTTCGCCGTGGCGACCGTCTTCGACGTCAACTTCCGGGAAGAGTTCGGTTATTGGCAAACCCCGTTCCTTTACGCCTTGGCCGCCTCCACGGGAGCGTCGCGCATCTACGACCAGAAACATTTCCTTTCGGACGTGATCCTCGGCGCCGGCATCGGTTGGTCCATCGGCCGTTGGATCTCCGACAAACCCCGGAACGCTTCCGCCCCCCGTTTTTCGCTTGCCCCCTCCCTGAATGGAATTGTCGTCAGTTGGACGTTCTGAGTCGGGACTCCCTCCCACCGAAACCCTTCTCCAATTCCGACGATAAATCGCAACATCGATCGCCATCCGTCGGAAATCAAACCTCAACCTTGCCACCTCTCCGCGGGAGCGATACAATTTTTTTTATTTAGGAGCTCTGCTTGAAAAAAATCATCCCCTTCCTTCTTCTCCTCGCCGCTCCGTCCATCCGCGCGGCCGATGCCCATCTCATCAACGTAAAAGGGCCCGTCACCGTTAAACCCGCCGGCGGGGCGTCCTACGACGCCCGCCACGGAGATCCCGTTTATAACTACGACGAAATCAAAACCGGACCGGACGCCGCGGCCCACCTGTCCTTCAAGGACGGAACCGCCGTTTTGATGAAATCGGACTCGGACCTCACGATCGTCAAGAAGGGAAACGACGTTGTCCTCAACGTCGCTTTCGGTGAGCTCCTCGTCGGTCTCAAATACAAACCATCGGCGGATCAGAAGTTTCGCGTGAAGACCCCCGCGGCCGCGGCCTCCCTTCAGGGAACGTCCCTTTGGGTCTTCATCGATTCTTCGACCAAGAACGCCGAATTCTCCTCCCTGGAAGGACCCGTCGAGGTTTTGGCTCAAGGCAAGAAGGCGCTGTGGGAGCCGGGACAACGAGGAAAGATACCCTTCGGTCAGGCGCCCGAAGCGCCGTCCCCCGCCGACTTCCCGGCGGGCTTCTTGGATGGTTTCAAGATCAACGGATCGCTAGAAGGCGTGGCGGTCGCGATGCCGGCCGCACCCGCGCCGGGGTCCGCCGATAAACCGGTTTCGAACCCCGTGCCGGCGGCGGGCGGGCCGGCCTCCCCGTTGGCTTCCTCAACGGCCCCCGCGACCGCGCCGTGAGTCCTCCTTGGCGCCGCTGAACGCGGTTGCCGTCCCTCCCCGAAGCGACGGAGAGGATCTCCTGCATTTTTTAGTCGACCGAGTGCCGGCGGTCCTATGGTCCACGGACCGGAACCTCCGGTTCACCGCTTCGCTTGGAGCGGGACTGGCTCCCCTTGGTTTGAACCGAAACCAGGTGATCGGTATGTCCCTCTTCGAGTACTTCGGCACCCGAGACCCGGCATTTCCCGCCATCGCCAAACATTTCAAAGCCCTCGAGGGCCACAAATCTTTTTTCGAGTTCCAATGGAACGATCGCGTTTTCCACAGCCGGGTCGAGCCCATGGAGGGGCCGGACGGCGAAATCACCGGCGTCCTGGGCATGGCCATGGACATCACGGAACGCAAACGGGCCGAGACGGCCCTCCAGGAATCGGAGAGTCGATGGAAAGCGGTGGTATCCCAGGCTCCAAGCCTGGTCATGATCTTGGACCGCGACGCGAGGATCTTTTACCTCAACCGCCCGCTTCGATACCTCTCCATCGAAGGAGCCATGGGGCATACGACCCTGGAACTCATCCATCCCGTCTACCACACCGTCGTGGAAGAAGCCCACCGCCGGGTCTTCGAGACCGGCGGGACCGAAATGTTCGACGTTCAAACCCGCATCCACGCCGGAAGACCCGTCGCTTGGTTCCGATGCCGGGTCGGCCCCCTTTACCGAAATGGCCGGATCGCCAATCTGATCGTGATGGCCACGGACATTACGGAACAAAAACGAGCGGAAGAGGCTTTGAACAACTCCCTCGTCCGGATGCGCCAGCTCGCGGCGCGGCTCGAGTCCGCGCGGGAAGAGGAGCGCAAGCGCATCGCCCTCGATATCCACGACCGCTTGGGTCAGGCCTTGACGGGATTGAAGCTCGATCTAGCGTCCTTGGCGTCCCGCCTTTCCGGCGACCGCGAGGGGCGCCGCCGCTTGCGATGTACTTCCCGCTCCTTGGACGACACCATCCAAACCGTCCGCGAGATATCCACGGAACTGCGGCCCGCCATTCTGGACAGCTTGGGGCTCAAGGCCGCCATCGAATGGCAGGCGCGGGAATACCAGTCGCGTTCGAAACTTCGCTTTCGGTTGGACCTTTCGGCGGATGACGACACCTTGAACCCTGATTTATCGGCGGCCCTTTTCCGCACGTTCCAGGAGATCCTGACCAACGTGGCCCGTCACGCTAGGGCCCGTCGGGTCAACGTCTCCCTTTCCTCGGGACCGAACCGCCTGACGCTGACGGTAGCCGATGACGGAAAGGGGATTTCTCAAAAAGCTCTCTCGGACCCGTCCTCCCTGGGCCTTTTGGGCATGAGGGAACGGGCGCTGGCCTTCGGCGGAACGGTCGACTTCCGCGGTCGGCGAGGCCGCGGGACCACGGTCGCCGTTTCGGTCCCTCGGTCGTTAAAAACAAACCGGAAAAAATCCCCATGACCAAGATCCTTCTGGCGGACGACCACGCCATCGTCCGCGACGGCCTGAAACGCCTCCTCACCGAGAAGTTAGGCCGCCTGGTATTCGGCGAAGCTCGGAACGCCCAGGAAACTTTGTCGGTGGCTCTCCGCGAGGACTGGGACGCCGTGGTGCTGGACATCTCCCTCCCCGGCCGGTGCGGCCTCGACGTCCTCAAGGACCTCCGGAAAAAACGGCCCAAGATGCCGGTGCTCATTTTAAGCATGCACCCCGAGGACCAGTTCGCCGTTCGCGCCATCCGGGCGGGCGCCGCGGGGTACATCGTCAAGGAGAGCGCGCCGGAGGTCCTGGTGGAAGCCCTGAAGCGGGCCATGACGGGCCGGAAATTCATCACGCCCGCCGTCGCGGAACGCCTGGCCGAGGGAATGGATGAAGACTTCCACCGTCCGCCTCACGAAGACCTCTCCGACCGGGAGTTCGAGGTCCTCCGCCTCCTGGCCGCCGGGCGGACCCCGGCGGAGATCGCCCGGCGTCTTTCCCTGAGCGTCAAGACCATCAGCACCTACCGCGCCCGCATCCTCGCCAAGCTCCGCCTCTCCAGCACCGCCGAGATCATCCGTTACGCCATCCAGAATCATTTAGCGTAGGACGAACACCTACATAGGGTAAAGACGCCTGCCGATGGCAGGGGGCTTCGGCGGGGTATAAAATTCACTCCCAGCGGGTCTTCATGTGTGGGGGGAGACCTGTTAAAAACCCCTGGACGGCGTCCGGGGGTTTTTTTATCGGGAGTAGGCGCCCATGAGAACCGGTTTTCGGAGGGCGCGCTATTCCAGAAACACGTTGAGCCGCGTCTTCCAATCGTCGAGCCGTCGGGCAATCACCGGGGCCGTCGGGCCCCCGCGTCCCCGTGTACGAACTGGTATCATCGAATTAGTTTCGTTCGTTTTCGTTATGGGGACCCATGCTCGTCAGCGAAATCGTTTTTCCCATTCACATCGATAAAAGCTTCGACTACGCCGTGCCCGACGCCCTGGCCGAAAGGATCAAGCCCGGCCACCGGGTCCTGGCCCCCTTCGGCAGCCGCCGGGCGGAGGTCGGCGTCGTTCTTCGCCTTCACGACGGTTCGGGGAGTTCGTTCCCCCTGGAAAAAATCAAACCCCTGGCGTCCCTATTGGACCCAGAGCCGGCGTTGACTCTCGAAGACCTGGCCCTGGCGGATTGGATGGCAAAACGGACCTTCTGTTCGAGAGGCGAAGCCGTGTTCGGCGTCCTGCCCGTCGGTCGGATGCGCCCGCCGAAACGATCGGTCGTTTCCTCGGCGGTGAGGGAATCTCCGGCGCCGTACGGCGCACCCCGCCCGGAGACCTTCACGGCGGACCAGGCTTCCGCCCTAGATCGACTCCTCCCCGCAGTCCGTTCCGGAGGATTCGCCCCGTTCCTCCTTCAAGGAGTCAACGCCTCGGGTAAGACGGAAATCTATCTGCACCTGATCGAAGCCGCCCTGGAATCAGGCCGGACGGCGATCCTCCTCGTGCCCGAGATCGGCCTGACGCCCCAGACGGAAGCCCACCTGTGCGCTCGGTTCGGCGCGGGCGTGGCCGTCTGGCACAGCGCCCTGTCCGCGGGCGAGCGTTGGAAGCTTTGGCAGAACGCCCGCGCGGGTCGGGTGCGGGTGATCGCCGGGCCCCGATCGGCGCTCTTTCTCCCCCTGCCGAAACCCGGGCTCATCGTCCTCGACGAGGAGCACGACGCCTCCTACAAAAATGATTCCACCCCCCGGTACCACGCCCGCGACGCGGCCTTGGAGAAAGGCCGGCTCTACGGCTGTCCCGTCGTGCTTGGAAGCGCCACGCCTTCCATGGAATCCCTCCAAGCCTCCCGCGACGGACGGCTGACGCCGGTGCGGATGCCCCGCCGAGTGGCAGACCGACCGTTCCCCAAAGTGGCCATCGTGGACATGCGGAAAGAAAAAGGGTGGTACATGTCCGACGCCTTGGTGAACGGCCTGAGGGACCGACTGTCCAAGGGAGAGCAATCCATGCTCCTCCTCAATCGCCGGGGTTTCGCCACCCGCGTGCTCTGTAAGGTCTGCGGCTGGGAAGCCCAATGCCCGAACTGCCGGGTCAACCTCGTGAGCCATAAGGAGACCGCTCCCGGGGAAAAAAAGGATCCGTCCTCGGAGGAACTCGATTTCGGCGGCACGGGGAATCGATTCTCGCCCGGAGCCTCTAGCCTTCGATGCCACACCTGTGATCACCGGGAGGATTTCCCAAACCGCTGTCCTTCCTGCCGCGGAGAAGTCGTTTCCTTCAGCGGGCGCGGCACCCAGCGGGTCGAGGGGGATTTACGGCTTCTATTTCCAAACGCCCGAATCCTCCGGTGGGACCGAGACACCACCCAGAAAAAAGCGTCCCACGAACGCGCGTTCCGGGCCATGCGTTCCAACGAGGTGGACATCGTCATCGGCACCCAGATGATCGCACAAGGGCTGGACTTCCCCCGGGTCACCTTGGGCGGCGTCCTGGACGCGGACAGCGCCTTGCGCTTCCCGGATTTCCGCGCGGGGGAGCGGGCCTTCCGTCTCCTCTCCCAAGTGGCTGGCCGCGTCGGCCGGGGCGACGTCTCCGGCGAAGTTATATTGCAGACTCGCCACCCCGACCACTACGCCGTGAAAGCGGCGGAGACTTTCGACTACGACGCCTTCTCCGAGAACGAACTGGCTTTCCGGCGGGAGATGGGCTACCCGCCTTTCGCGCGTCTTGCCTCCCTTCTCCTTCGCGCCAAAGACGACGGCCGGGCGGAAAAATCCGCCGAGACATTGATGCGTTTCCTCGAGGACCGCCTCCCCGTCGGAGCCCAAGCCCTGGGCCCCGCACCCGCCTTCCACCACCACCGGGAAGGCTCGGCCCAATGGCAGATTATCCTTAAGGCACCGCCCGACTCTTTCGACCGGACCCTACCCCTTTTGAAGGAGTATGATGTTCCCGCCGGAGTATCCTTGACGGTGGACGTGGACCCGGAAGACCTCGCATGATGCCTTTTCTAAGTTTCCTGATTTTTTTCGCCTTGTACGCGGGCTCGGCGTTCCCGGCCTTCGGTTCCGACCAGGCCGCGGAGCTCCTGGCCGCCGTCGCGGCCAACGGCGTTCCCCCGCCGCCGGCCCAAACGTTGGCGTGGCTCCTGGCCAAAATCTCCCTCTGGATCCCCTTCGGCTCTCCCGGCTACCGCGCGAACCTCCTGGCCGCCGCCCTGATGGCGGCCACGGTGCCCTTGGTGGCGAGCCTTTTGGAACGGCTGTCCCCGCCCAAGGAATGGGCGCCCTTCGCGCACCAAGAACTCGAGCGGGAACGCTGGCTATCCACGGCCTGCTGGCTGACCGCGCTCTTGTGGGGACTCTCCGCCGGACCCTGGCGATCCGCTCTCTCCCTCGGCGCCGACACGGTCGGGCTCTTCCTGACGGTGCTCGCTTTCCGCTTCGCCGCCGCCGAAAGGAGAGACAAGGTCTTCACCTGGACCGCTTTTCTTGCGGGCCTGGCCTGCGGCCAATGGCCCGTGGCGTTCCTGACGCTTCCCGGGATGATCCTCCTTCGATCTTCGGAGGATGGCGGACGCGTTCCCCCGTTCACGCGCCTTTGGTTTTGGCGGATCCTCGGCCGCGCCCTTGCTTTCGCGGCCGGACTGGCCCCCGCCGCCGGAACGATCCTCCTCTCCCTCCGCGCCCCGCTCCTCGATTTCGGCTCCCCGGACACGTGGAGTTCCTGGGCGAATTACTCCTTGACTCGAGCGCCATTTTCCCCGCCGGCCCTGGACGCGGCGGGGAGGACCCTATGGCCGTCCATCTTCCGGTCCCTCGGCGGCGTCTACACCCTTCCCGGGGCGGCCCTTTGGCTGTTCGGATTTTTCCGGCTGGCGCGGAGCCGCCCGTTGCTTTTCCAAGCGGCGGCGGTGACGGCATTGTTGCCCGGCCCCATCCTGCTCCTCGCCTCCCGGCCTTTTCCCGATCCGACGTCTCCGCCCCAAGCCGCGGTCTGGGGCCTTTGCGCCTTGGGCCTGTCGGTTCCCTTCCTTTGGGGCTATCACCGGGCGGGCGTGCGGCACCCGGCGGCGCGAACGGCATTGGCGGCGCTCTTGCCGCTGAGCCTGGCGGCGAGGCTTCCGTCGGCGGCCCGCAACGACGTCGCCTTGCGGGACCGCGCTGAAAACGTTATGCAGTCCCTTCCCAGCGGCTCCGTACTCTGGAATCCGACCGCCCCAGGCGCCCTCTTCTACGCCCAATTCATCGAGGGGCGGCGAACGGACGTCCACGTCGTGCGCCGCCCCGAAGCCGTTTGGGCCCGAGCGGAGTACCGTCGTCGATACCCGGTTTCCGGACATCCATCGCCGTACGTCCTATCTCCGGACTTGTTCTTCCTCGATCTCGCGCGGGACGCCGGGGCCGAAAATATTTTCACCGACGACTCGCTCCGCCTGCCGGAGGTGGACCCGGCGACGGGCCTCCCGGCGATCGGCCGGTATCCCGAGGACGCCCTGCCGTCGGGCGCCGCCTTCCAGTTCCTGCCGGCAGACAGCCATCGCCTCGTGGCGCCCGCCGCCCAAATCTCTTTGGCCAGGGTCCCCTTCTGGGCGTTTCGGACCGGCGATCCCGAAGGAATCGCCCGCGCGCGCATGGCCCTCTCGATCAAATTGGATCAATACGGTCTCGGCCGGGAAGCGGAGGAGGAAGCCCTTTCCGCCCTGGCCTTCGACCCGGGACTCCCGGACGCCCACCGACGGCTGGGAGAAACCGCGCTGGAGCGGGGCGACGACGCACGCGCCGCCGTCCATTTCCAACGCGCTTTGATCCGCGACCCGCGACGCGCGGATCTTTGGAGCTTCTTGGCCCGAGCCGCCCGCCAAAAGGGAGATCTCGCCGCGACCGCAACCGCCGCCCGCACCGCCCTCGCGTTGGACCCGTCCCTCGTTGAAACTCGTCGCCTTCTGGCGGAAACCCTCGAAGAAGGAAATAGGTGGCGATCCGCCGCCGAGAACTGGCGAATCCTCATGGAGGGAATACCCGACGAACGCCTCTACATCTGGCGCTTGGCCCGCGCGGAAGCCCGCTCCAATCGCTCCGACAAAGCCAAAGCGGCCTTGCGGGAGTATTTTATGTTCCCCCTTTCCCCGGAGGAGAAAGAGCAAGCCGAAGCGCTTGAAAATTCCTTGGAAGTCAAACATTGAACCCCCGCGCCGTTTTCCTTGACGCCGGAAATACCCTTTTCCGACCGTTTCCATCCGTCGGGAGCGTCTACGCCCGGGTCGCCCGCCGCCATGGAGCAAAGGTTCCGTCGGACGAGGTACAGCGTCGGTTCGAGGCCGAGTGGGCCCGGCACAACCGATTGGCGGGGTTGAAACACGAGAAAGACGAAAAACGGTGGTGGAGTAAACTGGTCAGGAACGTCTTCGGCGACGCTTTCCGCAACGAGAAGACCTTCGCCGCCTATTTCGAGGAACTCCATCATGAGTTCGCCATGCCCCGCACGTGGCGGCTCTACCCGGACGCACTGCCGGCGTTGAAAGCGCTTCGCCGGCGGGGATTCATTTTGGGAATCGTTTCGAATTGGGATTCGAGGCTCTTCTCGCTTTGCGACGGGCTGGGGGTGACACCCCACGTTAACTTCATCCTGGCGTCGGCGGTGGAAGGGACGTCGAAACCCGAGAAGGAAATTTTCCGTCGGGCCCTCCGGCGGGCGGGCGTCCGGCCCGACGAGGCGTTGCACGTGGGAGACAGTTTCCGGGAGGATTACCTGGGGGCGTCTCGGGCGGGGATCTCCGCGAAACTGCTTTGCCGCGACGGAAAACGGCGCCGGGACGCCGAATGCATCACTTCGTTGAAGGAGTTGGCGGCCGCCGCGCGGGCGCTGACTTAAAGAAAAACTTTTCAAAGGCGTCGGCGATGGCCTCCGCCGCATTGTCCTTCAGCTTCGCCTCTGCCGCCCACACATTACCCTGATAAAGCCGCCCCCAACGCGTCACCCGCATCGCTCCGCCGACGATTTTTTTCCCCTGAAACATCAGGTCGTCCGTCGCCGGCGCATCCGCGCAAAATCCCCCCGCCACCGAAGGACCGGGATGAAATGACGCTACGACCCCAATGGATGAAAGCGCTTCGCGAACCGTTTCGTGGATCGCGCGGTAAACCTCTTTCACACTCCGAGGGAACGAAGCGTGGTCCTTGTTCCATGCCAAGGAATAACTGAGACACAGGTCGTGAAAAACCGCGCCCCCGCCCGTCGGGCGACGAACCGCCTCGCGGGCGGATAAGATCATGGCCTGGTTAGCGGCTTGATGAGCGTCGCACAAACGGCCGTAAGAGAGGACGGGGTGTTTCCATCGGAACAGGCGCAGGACGGGGACGGAAGCGGGATCTTTCTGGGCTTCCAGGAGGGCTTCATCGGCCTCCATGTTTTCGGCGCCTGACGCCGGGCCGTCCACCCGCAGACGCCACGGATAAGAAAATCGTCCCGTGCCAATATTCATAAGGTTCCGCCCCTTTCGTAGGGGCGGGTCTAAGACCCGCCCCCAACTAATCAGTCCCGCCGGTATCGGAGGATGGGCTCCCGGGCGGCCTTGACCTCGTCCAATCGGCGGACGGGGGTCGTGTGAGGAGCGGTCTTCACTTTTTCGGGTGTGGTCAGGCTTTCCTCGACGATCGCGGCCATGGCGGCGGCGAAGTCGTCCAGGGTCTCCCGACTCTCGTTTTCCGTCGGTTCGATCATCATGGCTTCGTGCACGATCGATGGGAAGTACACCGTCGGCGCGTAGAAACCGTAATCCAAGAGGCGCTTCGCGGCGTCGAGGGTGCGGACGCCGTTGGCGAACGCGCCTTCGCCCGACACGACCACCTCGTGCATGAAAGGTCCTTTGGGCATTTTGGGGAAAAGCGGCGCCAATTTGGCGCGCAGGTAGTTGGCGGCGAGGATGGCGTTCTCGCTCATTTCCCGGAACCCTTCGGCCCCCTGGAGCCTCATGTAGCAGTACGTTCGGATCAAGATGCCAACGTTTCCCTGGAACCCATGAACCTTGCCGATGGAGGAAGGATAATCCAAATTTCTTCGATAGACGTGGCCTTCCTTCACGACGCGCGGCACGGGAAGGAAAGGTTCGAGGGCCTTCTTCACGCCGACGGGCCCCGCCCCGGGACCGCCCCCCCCGTGAGGGGTGGAAAATGTTTTGTGGACGTTCACGTGGAGAACGTCGACTCCCAGGTCCCCGGGCCGGAGCAGGCCGATGAGGGCGTTCAAGTTGGCGCCGTCCATATACATTAGCGCGCCCGCCCGGTGGACGAGGTCCACGATCTCCCGGACTTGGGGCTCGAAGACGCCGAGGGTCCCAGGAATGGTCATCATGAAGAGAGCCGTATCGGACCCGAGCTTGGCCCGAAGGTCGTCCAAATCCACCTGTCCGTCGGGACGGGACCTGACCGTCACCGCCTCGAGTCCTGCGGTGGCCGCCGACGCCGGGTTCGTCCCGTGGGCCGAGTCGGGGATGAGGACTTTCGTCCTCTTCTCGCCGCGCGATTCGTGATAGGCGCGAGCCACCAAAATCCCCGTCAGTTCGCCCTGGGCGCCCGCCGACGGCTGAAGCGTGAAGGCGTCCATGCCGCACAGCTCGCGAAGCCATCGCTCGACTTCATAAAGAATTTCCAGCACGCCCTGGGACAACTCGTGGGGCCTCAACGGATGCAGAGCGGAGAAATCCGGCAGCATCGCCATCCGGTCGTTCACTTTGGGGTTGTGTTTCATGGTGCAGGAGCCCAGAGGATAGAAGTGGGTGTCAATGCAGTAATTGAGCTGAGAGAGCCGCGTGTAGTGACGGATCACCTGGGGCTCGGACACTTCCGGCCAATCCGCCGGCGCCCGGCGGCGAAGGGCCGAAGGGATGGAGGTCTCCGGCTCGGTGCGCGGAACATCGGACGACGGCAAGGGGATCCCCGCCCGTCCCGAAACGCTCTGTTCGAAAATCAGCTCTTCGACGATCTTCCTGTCTCCGGTTATCGGCATACGTTCTCCAGCAACCCGACGAAAGCGTCCATGTCGCCTCGGGTTTTGATCTCGGTGACGCAAATCAGGAGACTGTCTTTCAGGGCGGGGAAATACCGTCCGAGGGGGAGACCGGCGAGGACCCCTTCCCGGGCGAGGAGCTCCTCGATGCGATCGGGAGGCACGGGGCACTTCACGGCGAACTCGTTGAAGAAGGGCCGGTCGAAAGTCCGAGGGAATCCGCGCTTTTCCAACTCCCCGGCGAGGTAATGGGCTTTTTGGAAATTCAGGTCCGCCAGGCGGCGCAAACCTTCCTTGCCCAGGAGCGACATGTGGATCGTCGACGCCAAAGCGCAGAGGGCCTGGTTGGTGCAGATGTTGGAGGTGGCCTTTTCCCGGCGGATGTGTTGTTCCCGAGCCTGAAGGGTGAGGACGAAAGCCCGCTTGCCTTCCTGGTCCACGGTCTGCCCGACGATGCGGCCGGGCGTCTTGCGGATCAGGTCCATCTTGCAGGCGAAGAGGCCCACGTACGGACCGCCGTATCCCAGGGGCAGTCCCAGGGGCTGTCCCTCGGCCACGGCAATGTCAGCGCCGTATTCCCCCGGAGGGACGATCATTCCAAGAGCCACCGGGTAGCTGGAGGCGATGAGGAGCGCGCCCGCCTCATGGACCAATTTCGACAGCTCATGGACGTGGATTTCAAGACAGCCGAAGAAATTCGGGTTTTGGACCAGGAGCGCGGCGGTGCCGGCCCCCAGCACTTTTTTGACCGTCGAAGGTTCCAGCACGCCTCCGCGACAAGGGAGAACATTCAACCGAACGCCGGAGTGCTTGAGATAGGTTTCGATCACCTGGCGGGTCTGAGGATGAACGGTATCCGGGACGAGCACTTCGCTTCGACCCGTGTGCTTGGCGGCCATGAGGCAAGCCTCCGCCGCCGCCGAGGCGCCGTCGTAAAGGGAAGCGTTCGCCGCCTCCATCTCGAAAAGGTTGCATACCATCGACTGGAACTCGAAGATGGACTGGAGAGTGCCCTGACTGGCTTCCGCCTGGTACGGCGTGTAGGCGGTGGAGAATTCCCCCCGCAAAGCCAACGCCCACACCGAGGTGGGAACGAAATGCTCGTAGGCTCCCGCGCCGAGATAGGACTGGGCCAAATGGTCCCGCTTGGCCAGTTCCTCCATATGGCGCACCAATTCCATTTCCGACATGGACCCCGGGAGGTCCAATGGCGGACGGATCAAATCCTTGGGCAACCCTTCCAGGAGGTCGTCGAAGCTTCGGACACCGATGGTCCGGAGCATTTCTTTCTTTTGCCCTTCGGTGTGGGGAACGAACATCAGTGGGTCGCGGTTTTCAGGAATTCCTGATATTGAGCGTGAGTCATGAGCTTGTCCCGATCCGAAGGAGAGGTCATCGTCAGTTTGTAGAGCCAGCCTTTCTCGTAAGGAGATTGGTTGACCAGTGCCGGGTTCGCCGCCACATCCTTGTTGGCGGCCGTCACGACGCCGGCCACGGGCGCGTAGATGTCGAAGGCGGCCTTGACCGATTCCACCGCGCAGGCCGGCTCCTCGGCCTTAAACGTTTTCCCCTCCTTGGGCGGATCGACGAAGACGACGTCGGTGATCTCGTGCTGGGCGTGGTCGGAGATTCCGACGGTCCCGTCGGCGGCGATCCATTCGTGAGTCTTGGTGAAGCGCAGGTCGTTGGGGTTCATCGTGGGCTCCTCGGAATTTTCACAAAACGTGAACGGGTTTGACATAGAACGGCAGCGCCGCCGCTTCGGCGGGCACGGCCCGGTCGTGGATCTTGACGGCCAGGGACCCCTCGGCTCCCTTCGGGAACGCGGCGTTGTCGACGTACCCCATCCCGATCCCGACGGAAAGGGACGGAGAGAACGTCCCGCTCGTCACTTCGCCGACGCGCCGGCCGTTGAAAAGGATTTCGTGGCCGTGCCGGGGAACACCCTTCTCTTTCAGCTTAAACGCGGCGATCCGCCGGGCAGGTCCTTTCTCTTTCTCCCGGAGGAGGGATTCCCGCCCGAGAAAATCGCCTTTCTCGAATTTGACCACCCAACTCAAGCCGGCTTCCAAGGCGGAATGTTTTTCATCCAGGTCGTTGCCGTAGAGGCGGTACCCCATTTCGAGCCGCAAGGTGTCCCGAGCGCCCAAACCGCACGGGACGGCGCCGGCGGCGAGGATTCGGGGATAGAGCGCCACCAGGACCGGCGCTTCGCCGAAAATTTCAAAGCCCTCTTCGCCGGTGTACCCCGTGCAGGAGACGATCAGGGTGGACCCTTCCCAGGGAAGTTCCATGATTTCGTTCTTCTTCAAATGCAGCGCGCCGGGAAACAGGAACCGGCCGACGGCCTCGGCGGAAGGCCCTTGGAGAGCCAACCCCGCTCCGTCCATCCGCTCCTCAATTTTGACGCCGGCGGCGGCGTGGGACTTCAGCCACGGGACGTCCACGCCCCGACGGGAGGCGTTCACCACCAGGAAATAACGGTGTTCGTCGAACTTGTAGACGTATAAATCGTCCACCACGCATCCGTCCTCGCGGCAAAGGAGGGTGTACTGGCCCTGGCCCGGCTTCAATTTGGAAACGTCGTTGGTGGTGACCTTTTGAAGGAAATCAAACGCCTCGCCCCACACCCACACCTGCCCCATGTGGGCAATGTCGAAGAGTCCCGCCTTTTCCCGCACGGCCTTGTGCTCGGCGAGGATGCCCTGGAATTGTACGGGCATCTCCCAGCCGCCGAAGTCGATCAATCGGGCGCCGGCTTGTTTGTGGAGGTCGTTGAAAGGAGTTTTCTTCATAATTTCACCAATTCGTCGGCGTGGTAGGAGCTCCGAACCAGCGGGCCCACCATGACCTTTTCAAATAGTTTTCCCGCTTCCGCTTTTATGTCCCTGAACTCTTCCAGCGAGTAGAAACGGTCCACCGGGAAAAATCGGGGTCCTGGAGGCAAGTACTGTCCCACGGTGAGAGCACGGACGCCGACGCGTTGAAGATCGTGGAACGTCTCGAGGAGTTCTTCCCTCTTTTCGCCCAGGCCCACCATCAGGCCCGATTTGACGGCGAGGCCGGATTCGGCCGCGGCTTTTAAAACCGATAAGGAGCGATCGTAGGTGGCGAGGGCCCGAACTTGGGGCGACAAGCGCCGGACCGTTTCGACGTTGTGGTTGAACACGTCCGGCCGGGCGTCGAAGATGATTTTTAGCAAATCGGAACGCCCCTGGAAATCGGGGGTTAACACCTCGACGGTGACTCCGGGAACCTCGGCGTGAAGGGCCCGGACCACGGACGAGAACTGGCCCGCCCCCTGGTCCGCCAGGTCGTCCCGGGCCGGAGAAGTCACGACGACGTGGGAAAGGCGGAGGACACGGACCGCCTCCACAAGCTTTCCCGGCTCCCCGACGTCCACGGCCCCGGGCCGCCCCGACGTCTCCGCGCAAAACGCGCAACGGCGCGTGCATACCGATCCCAAAATCTGGAAACTCAATGTTCCCCGGGACCAGCAATCGGTCCGGTTGGGGCACTCGGCCTCCCGGCATACCGTCGGAAACCGCGTCCGGTCAAGTTCTCCTTGGATTCGGGCGAACGCCGGGCCCGATGGGATGGGCCGCTTCAAATAATCCGGCAATCGAGGTCGCCAGGAAACGGGTGATTTCCCACTTATTGATGTTTTCTCTTGATTGGTCATGTTTTGGAAGGTCCGTTAAGGAAACGGGGCCGCGGGAGAAAAAGTCTCTCCATAAAAAATGGTCGGGGTAGTCGGACTTGAACCGACGGCCTCCTGCTCCC
Organism: Elusimicrobiota bacterium; assembly: GCA_003158755.1. Taxonomy (GTDB): domain Bacteria; phylum Elusimicrobiota; class Elusimicrobia; order FEN-1173; family FEN-1173; genus FEN-1173. The sequence goes on from PMLF01000056.1 coordinate 16,518, forward strand.
AAAGCAGGC
>PMLF01000167.1 GCA_003158755.1 Elusimicrobiota bacterium
CAGAAAACGACAGCCCCGCCGTCAAAAGAACCAGTGAAGAAAAAAAGTTCATTTTGCGCCCCCCGACCCAAAGAGAAAGAGCCCAAATCCCTCCGAGAATAACATACAAGCGGACCTCCGCCGGAAGGGTCCAAAGAGAACCGTTCACGACCAAGGGATAGGGATTGGAGGAAAAAACTCCGGGAAGTTGGAAAGAAACTCCGGAAAAGAGAGTCATATTTTTAAATAGAAACAGGACGGTTTTTGGATGAAAAAAGAACGACGACGGCGATACGGTCGAAATAAACGCTCCAAGAAACGCGACGGAAAGCAGCATCGCCACGGCCAACGCGGGGTAAATCCGTAACAATCGGGCCGTGAAAAAGGACCAGAGATCCTTCTTTGCCGATAAGCTCCCCGTGATGAGAAAACCGCTCGTCAAAAAAAACACATCGACCGCGATGACGCCCCAGGTCACCCCCAACGCTTTCCAAAGAGGTTCCCGGTCCGTAGATCCGGTAGCTAAAACGAAACAATGGGTTACCAAAACGGCAAGAGCAGCCAGCGCGCGGATAAGATTGAAGTTGTTATCCCGCCCCCCCGTCACCCGCGAAAGCGCGATCATTCCGGCGCGCCAGCGAATGGAAAACACGTCAAAATCATAACGGCCTCCTCGGCCAACCGATCCATATATATCGGCTTAGCACCCCAAGCCTCGGCCATCCACCATGGAAGGAACAGTCACTTCGTCAAGAAAGCCGCCGCCTTCTTGAACGCCGCCGCCCGATGGCTAAACGCGTTTTTTTCCGCAAGGGTCATTTCGGCGAACGTGCGGCCGTCCCCTCCCCGGGGGATGAAAACGGGATCGTACCCGAACCCATTTTTCCCTCGGGACTCGACGGTGATTCGGCCGGGGATCCGCCCTTCAAAAAGCCGTGTCTTGCCGTCGGGCGAGGAGAGGGCCACCACGCAGCGGAACACCGCCGTCCGGCGGGACGCGGGAACGCCCTTCAAAACCCGGAGGAGCTTCCGGTTGTTGTCCTCGTACGAGCAGCCCGGTCCCGCGTAGCGGGCGGAGTAAACGCCCGGCGTCCCCTTCAATTGTTTCACTTCGAGCCCCGAGTCATCGGAGAGACAAAGATGTCCCGTCCTCCGAACGCCCTTCCGGGCCTTCAGGAGCGCGTTCTCCGCCAAGGTCTTGCCCGTTTCCCGCACGGTGTACGGCGGGAACCCCTCCAAATCGACGACGCGGTACGGCAGGGGTCCCAGGATTTTCCGGATCTCCACGAGCTTGTGCTTGTTGTGGGTGGCGAGGACGAGGAGAGGTTTTTTCATTTGGGAGCGTCCCAGGAACGGAGAATTTTTTTCTGAAGCGCGTTGATTCGGCGGCCTCCGGCGCGGGCGGCGTCGAGGAGGCGGCCGAGCTGTTTGGAATCGAAGGGCGCGCCTTCGGCCGTGCCCTGGACTTCGACGAACCGGCCGGAGCCGGTCATCACGACGTTCATGTCCACGTCGGCCTTCGCGTCCACGGCGTAGTCGGGGTCCAGCACGACGCCGCCGTCTTTCAACGCCACGCTCACGGCGCAGACGGAATCCTTAAGCGGCCACGTCGTCAGCTTCCCCTCCTTCCACAATAGCCGCAACGCGTCGACCAAGGCGATGAACCCCCCGTTGATGGACGCCGTCCGCGTTCCCGCGTCGGCCTCCAGGACGTCGCAGTCCACGGTGATGGTGCGGGGCCCCAACGCGGCCAAGTCCACCACCGCCCGAAGGCTGCGGCCCACGAGGCGCGAGATCTCCTGGGCGCGGCCGCCGCCCGACGCCCGCCCCCGGGGCGTCCGCCGGTCGCCGGCCCGGGGCAGCATGGCGTATTCCGCCGTCACCCACCCGATGCCTTTCTCCTCCGCGTGGGGAGGCACGCGGTCCTCGACGGAGGCGACGCAGAGCACCCGAGTATTTCCCATTTGGAACAGGCACGAACCCTCGGCGTGCTTCAGGAACGGACGGACGACTTTCAACGGACGAACCGATAATGTCATGGATCCCTCTCTCTTTATTTTGGAACGACCTCGGATCGGACGAGGATTTCGACGGACGGGCGCAGGGTCTTGAAGAAACGGCGGAGGCCGTCCAGATAGACGGTCTGGGCTTGCACGGCGGAGAGGAACTGCTGGAAATCCGTCTCCTCCCGGGCGAGGCCTTCGTCGGCGGACCCTAGGCGATTTTGTATATCGGACAGGACGCCGCGATGCCGGGCGGTGGAGGCCTTCAGCTCCTCCCACCGGCGCTCGCCCTCGGATGAAAGGCGGGACAGTTCGGAGGAAAATTCTCCCTTGTCTCGCGCCCCAGCCGCCGCCTCTCCCTCTGAAATCTGCACGGGGACCTTTTTCAGACGGTCCCGAAAAGCCGCCCAATCCCTCGCTTGCCCCTCGGCGGACCGAACCCGTTCCATCACCTGGGATTCCGTCCGGCACTGAGCCTCCAGGGCCTCGTCCAGGGAAACCTGGGCCCGATGGACGAGTTCTTCGGCCTCCCGCCGTCGCCGCTCCCGCAGACCGTCGAACCGGCGGCGGCGGAGCTGCAGCCTCCGCTCCAGAGCTTCGACCGCCGCCCGCTCCTTCATCTCCTCCATCGCGACGATCGTGGCTTTGGATTCTCCCCTCTGTTTCGTTTCGGCGTAAATTTTGTCGTGGGCGGCGCGTCGACGGAGGAGCCGGGCCTTTGATTTTTCCGCCAGAGATTCGATCTCGGTCTTGAGGAGTTCCGTTTCACGGGACAGGGCCGCGCTTCGGGACTCCAGCTCCCGCTCTTCCAACCGCAAGGATTCCAGTCTCCCTTCATGGCGGAGGCGCGCCTCCTCCAAAATTCCGGCGCGGGAGACGCGCTCCATTTCCCCCTTTCGCCGCAAAGCCTCGATTTCCGCCCGAAGGCGCTCCTTCTCGGCGGACAGCTCGGTTTCCCGACGCGCCCTCTCCGCTTTCACGGCCGCCAGGGCCGCCTGGGACTCGTTCTCGCTCTTCGTGAGCAGCAGACGAAGCGTCCGCGCGCGGGCTTCCGACCAGGAACGTAAAGTATCAACCTCGGCGGCGAAATCGTTTTTTTCCTTTTGAAGAGCTTCCTCCAGCTCCCGGCGCTTCGCCTCGAGGGATTCGGCTTCCGTCCGACGGAGTTCCACCCGCTCCAAGGCCTCTCGGGATTCCCGCGTCGAGCGCTCCGCGAAAGCGCGGGCCTCGGACTCCAAGTCCGATTTTTCCCGGGCAAGTCGCGCCTCTTCTTCGGATATTCCGCTCCGGAGCCCGTTCAAATCCCGCGCGCCTTCTTCCAGGACGACCGAAAGGGTCCGCTCCCCTTCCGTCCGCGCCCCCGCCGCCGACGCCTCCAGGGAATTCATCCTCTCCCGCCACGACTTCCTCTCTTCCTTCGCTTCCCGCTTGAGCCGCTCCAAATCCGTTGCGGCGGCCTGGGCTTCTTCCCGCCGACGATTCTCCAAGGAAGAGATCTCTCCAGCAATCGTCCGCGTCTTTTCTTCCCAGCCCCGGATTTCTTCCTCCCGGCGGCGGAGTTCGTCCTCGGCCTTCCGGACCGATTCCGCCAGACGGCGGCGATCTTCTTCCACCAAAATTCGTCCGCCCTCCAAGGCCGCGCGATGCTCGGCGAGCCGCGCCCGCTCTTGGTTCAATCGATCCGAAGCGGCGGCCTTGGCGGCGTCGGTCCGCGCCATTTCCTCGCGTAGGCTCGAGTCGTGGCGTTCCAACCGCTCCCGCCATGCTTGGCGCCATCGGTCCAGAAGGCGGACCATCCGCGCCCGCCGCTTTTCTTGCCGTTCCCTTTCCATACTCTTCGCGGCCGCGACGCGCTGGATCGCGTCGTCCAAGCTCCCGGCGATGAACGCCCGCTGCGCCGCGCGGGCGTCTTCCATCGGCGACGGTCCGGGCGCCGCCGCGGCGATCGTCGAAAGAAATTCCTTCATCTTTCCCGTCGTCCGATCCAGCTCGAGACGGAATATTTCCTGGTTTCGGGCGGAGGCGGTTAAAGGTCCTGTCAGGGCGCGAAGCTCGTCCAGGCCGCGTTTCATTCCCTCCAAATCGGAGTAGATTTTCTGGAGCGCCTGGGCCGACGGTACGGCGGCGGCGCGGGATTCTTCCCATCGACGCTCCGCCGCCGACAACCGCTCGGCCATCGGAAGGAGGGACTTTTCCAGGAGGTCGAATCGCAGGACCGAGGGGTCCGGCCTCATCAAAGGGACCGGCGTTGGAGGGGGCGGAGGAACCGCCTCGGCGGATCCGGGAAGGGTCGAAGGTTTATCGTCGGAAAAAATAATGGAAGGGAGCGCGAAGACAACCAGGAGGAGAACACCGATCCCCAGGAAAACGAGACCGACGAGAGAGGGGGAAGAAAGGAACGCCGGAAAGGTCAAGAGAGGCGGATCTCGAACCCTTCCTGGGCGGCGTGCACTTGGAGCTTGGAGGACCGTTTGGCGGCCACGGCGCGGGCGTGCTTGATCAACCCGTCCAGCACGACGTCCGAGTGCATGGGGTCGTGGTGGAAGAGGATCAGCTGTTTCACCTCGGCCTGGAGGGCGACCTCCACCGCGAATTCCACGAAGCTGTGCCCCCAGGAGAGTTTGGTCTTGTACTCATCGATGGAGTACATGGCGTCGTGGATCAGAACGTCGGAACCCCGCACAAACTCCACTAGGTTTTTGTCCTCCCGCTCCAGCTCCACCGCGCCCCGGCCCAAATCGTCGAAGAGGTCGTCGGTGTGCTCGCCCTGCTGGCGCAGAAGATACCGGAACGGCTCGTTGTCGGTGATGTAGGACACGCGCCGTCCGCCCTTGTCCAGGCGGTACCCCAACGCCAGGCCCGGGTGGTTCACGTAGGTGGGAGAGATGGTCCAACCATCCAAGACCACGGGGCGGGTGGTCAGTTGGACGAACTTCAGCTCCGCCGGCATCTCCTTCAACGTCACAGGGAAATACTCGGGCGAGAGCTGGCCCATGAAAATGCTCTCCAGCTTCTTGCCGGCGCCCTCGCATCCGTAGATCGTGAAGTGGTTGGAGGGAACGTAAAAGGGATTGAAGAAAGGGAACCCTTGGATGTGGTCCACGTGGAAATGGGTGATGAAGAGGTGGCCCGCAATCTTGGTCCCCTCGGGATACCGCTTCATGAGGTCCAGCCCCAACGGACGGATGCCCGTGCCGGCGTCGAGGATGATCAGGTTCTTCTCATCCGAGACTTCGACGCAAGGCGTGTTTCCGCCGTAGCGGACCGTGTCCTGGCCGGGGGTGGCGATGGACCCGCGCACGCCCCAGAACTTGATTTTCATTCTACCCTCTCTTCGGTAGCGCGGGAAGAACGCCGCGCTTTCCAAGGTTACCAATTATCGAACAATCCCCCCCCGTTTTCAAGGTGGATTCCAACCGCTATTTCATCAAGGCCACGTGCACGCCGTCCCAGGCGTCGCCGGGCGGCACCAACCGGAGGGCCCTCAGGCGGTCGAGGTACAGGCGGCTCGGCCCGTCGTCGGGATTAAGCTCCAACACCTGCTTATAGAGGACTTCGGCCCGGTCCCAGTCCCTTAATAAATAAAACCGCCGGGCGGCCTCGAATTTTTTCAGGATCTCTTCCACGAGTTCGGGGGATCGATCCTGGTGCCAGAGCTCGAAGACTCGGACGGGGGCGCTCCGTCCCTTGACTCGGACGACGTCCAGTTCCCGGAAAGGCAGTTTGGCCTTGCATTCTCGCACGGTGTACTCGCTGACGAGGCAGGAAACGTTGTAGAGGCGGGTCAGGCTTTCCAGGCGATAGGCCAGGTTGACGGCGTCTCCCACGACCGTGTAGTTCAGGCGGTCCTCGGAACCCATGTTACCGGCCACCACGGGTCCGGTGTTGATGCCCACGCTGATCTGGACGGGGGGCTTCCCCTCCCAAGACCGGCGGTAGTTGAACTCCTCCACGCACCAAATCATTTCCAGAGCCGTCTGGAGGGCGTTGTCCACATCGCGCTCGCGGGAGACCGGCGCCCCGAAAAGGGCCATGACGCAGTCGCCGATGTATTTGTCGACGACGCCGCCGTGCCGCTCAACCACCCGGCTCATGAGGGTGAGATACTCGTTCAGGAACGCCACCAGCTCCTGGGGCTCCATACTTTCGGAAATCGCCGTAAACCCCCGAACGTCGGCGAACAGGATGGAGGAGAACCGAACTTCGCCTCCCAGCCGCAGGTCCCCTTTGAGGAGTTCCACCGCGATTTCCCGGGAGACCACTTTGTCCATGGTGCTGCGGATCCTCTCGCGCCCGTGCAGGCTCTCCAGCATCCGGTTGAAGGACTCCGCCAGCCGGCTCGCTTCGTCGTTCCCCCGCACGGGGAGCCGGTGGTTGTACCGGCCTTCCATGACGTATTGGGTCGCGCGCGCGAGGTCCTTGAACGCCAAGGGCAGACGGCGCGCCGAGAAAAACGTCGCGAAACCCGCGGCGGCACCGCCGGAAACGACCAGGATGGCCCACCTCTCCGGGGTCCCTTTCCCCGACAAGAGCATCGCCGCGGTCGCTCCAGCCAGGAACGTCGCCCACAAAGAGAAGAACGCCCGCACCGTCCACCGACGGGCAAAGGGAAGCGGTGCCGGATCTTTCATGCCCCAAGGATAAGCGACCCCGACGAGTTTTCAACCTGTTTTTTGGAATAACCCATGTTCCAAACTCTTCGGGGTTTGGAATTCGACCGGGGACGGACGACTCCGACCGTACAAGGAAAAGGCCCAACGACGCTCCGTCGTTGAGCCTTCACCCCACTGTCTGCGATTTTCAAACTGGCGGAAAGGGAGGGATTTGAACCCTCGAGGCCCTTGCAGGCCTACACGATTTCCAGTCGTGCCGTTTAAGCCGCTCACGCACCTTTCCTTCCATTTTCCGAAACCCCCGCCGACGGCGGGTGCCGACGCATTCTACAAAATCACGCCGCTCCGACGGCTTTCATTAGTTCGGCTTTCAGGGCCTTCATGTCTTCCCAGACGTCCTTCTTCAAATTGGGGTTCCTCAGCAAGGCCGCGGGATGGTACGTCGGCATCATCCTTATGTGCAGACCCGGCTCCCCTTCGGGGGACCAGTCCACCCACTTGCCTCGGAAGGTGGAGATGCCGCGGTCCGTCTTCAACAATCCTTTCCCCGCCGTGGCGCCTAGGGCCACGATGAACAGGGGCCGGATGATTCGGATCTGCTTCATCAAGAAGGGCGAGCAGACGGCCATCTCCTCCGGCGTGGGCGGGCGGTCGTTGCCGTGCTTGGTGTTGTCCGACGGGTCGATCAGCGGATGGCACTTCGCCATGTTGGCGATGTAGATCCATTTCCACTCAGGCTCCACGGGCTTCCGGGAGAGGCCGGTGGCCTCCAAAATCTTGTCCAGCAGTTGCCCCGCCCGGCCCACGAAGGGTTCGCCCTGACGGTCTTCCTGATACCCCGGCCCCTCGCCGATGAAAAGGACTTTCGCTCCGGGGTTGCCGACGCCGAAGGCCAGCTTGATCCGCGTTTTTCCCAGGGGACACCGCAGGCAGTCGCCGATCTCTTCCCTTAAGAGCCGCAGTTTCTCCGACGGGGAAATGGACGGGTCGGAAACGAAATCCCCGCCGGGCGCCGCCGGCTCGGCGGACAGCGTGAACGAGGCCCTCGGCTCCGCGACCGCCGAAGGGGGCGCTTTTACGGTTTTATCCATCGCGGGATACGGTTTCTTCGCGCGGCCTTTTTTCATTCCGACCATCCCGTCCGAGGTTTTCAACCGTTCCTTCAACGAGGAGGCGATTTCCAGGAGTTCATCGCGTTCGGTCAATGAAAGTCTCCAGAGCGTCTAAAATCTTTCCCGCCAGCCCGACCTTGGGTCCGCGGTAAGGAACCATTTCCCCTTCTCTCGTCAGGATCGTCGCCCGCGTGAAATCCGCGTCCAGGGATTCAGGTCCATTGGCCACGATCAGGTCCAGTCCTTTCCGATTCATTTTCTCCCGCGCGGCGGTCAAAAGGTTTTTCGTTTCCAAGGCGAACCCGGCAAAGACGGGGCGCCCGTTCTTTCGCCGCTTCGCCAGAGTCGCCAGCACGTCCGGGTTGGGAACCAGCCGAAGCATCAGTCCACGTTGCCCGACTTTCTTGATCTTGGACCGGGATGTTTTAACGGGGCGGAAGTCCGAGACGGCGGCGGCGCCGATGACGACGGCGGTTCCCGGCATTCGCTTCAAAGAGGCCGCCAGCATTTCCCGGGCGGTGATCACCGGCACGAGGCGGACGCCCTTGGGCGCCGGCAGAGCCGTCGGGCCCGTCACCAAAACCGTTCGAGCGCCGCGCCGCCGCGCCTCAGCGGCGAGGGCGTATCCCATTTTTCCCGAGGAAGCGTTGGTCAGGAAGCGGACGGGGTCCAGGGGTTCGCGGGTGGAACCGGCGGTGATCAGGACTTTCAGGCCGCGCCAGGTGGCCAAGAGACTCAGGCCTTGGATCGTTTCTTAAGCTGTTCCGCGACGGCCGCCACGATCTTGTCGGTTTCTTCCATCCGGCCCAAGCCCGTATCGCCGGAGGCCAGGGGGCCTTTCACGGGTCCCACGAAACGATAGCCGTACTCACGGCAGGCGCGGACATTTTTCTGAGTGGCGGGATGGGTCCACATGGGTTCGTGCAAGGCGGGCGCCAGGAACACGGGCGCCCGGGTGGCCAGGATGAGCGCGGTCAACAAATCCTCCGCCGATCCCGACGCCAAAAGCGAAAGGTGTTCCGCGGTGCAAGGCGCCACCACCACCGCGTCGGCCGTCTTCGCCAGGCCCAGGTGGGCCATGCTCCAGAGTTTGTCGTCGAAGAGGTCCCGCCCCACGGGCCGTCCGGAGAGGGCGGCCAAGGTGAGCGGAGTAATAAATCGAGCGGCGGCCTCGGTGAGGACGCAAGTGACGCCCGCTCCGGCTTCCCGGAAGCGGCGCACCAGGTCGGCGGCTTTATACGCCGCGATGCTGCCCGTCACCCCCAGGACGATCTCCCGGCCTTTCAGGGAAGACATGGGGAGGGGTTACTCCTTTTCTTCCTCTTCTTCCAAGGGCTCTTCGTCCTTCTTGGCCTTGGCGTTTTTTTCCGACCGAATGTCTTCCTCGGCGATGCGCTTGGCCAGCTCGTCGGAGATGACCGAGGCGACTTCGATCCTCCGCTCCAGTTTGGGCGCGGGAGGCAGCTTCTCGATTTCTTCCAAAGTCACTTTGCCGGTCAGGATGTCCTTGAGCGCCATCGACACCAACTGGTCCGGTTGATGGGACGTCTGGCTCTCCCGCTTCTGGACCTCGACGGCCCACCGGGTGGTCAGGGACACCATGCGGTACTTGTCCTGTTTGCAATCGAGCATAAGTTGTTGGAGCGGAATTTCGGGGTTAACGATCGGAGCGTCTTCTTTCTTCTTGGTCACGGCGTCTGCCTCCAGTTCATCGCAAAAGAATCTAAACGTTT
>PMLF01000153.1 GCA_003158755.1 Elusimicrobiota bacterium
TCCAGGACCAGCTTGGCCTTGGTCAGGCCGAAGGTGAAACCGTAGGAATCGTCTTCACCCTGTTTCAAGGTGATGACGGGGTTGCCTTTGAATTCTCCGATGACGAACATGGGAACTCCTTTGTTTTGGCCCATCGGTTCGGGCTATCAGTAAATAGCATATAAAAAAATTTATCTAGTAGGTATTATTCAAAGAGGGGGATTTTCCTCAGAAAGAAAGAAGAAGACCTCCACCTTCATGCAGGAAGGATTCTACTTATTTTTTCGGGGGCGATTTCGAGCAAATGGTAAAATTCCTTCAGCCAATTAATTTCCCATGTCTATGAAACCTAACGTTGTCGTCATCGGCGGCGGTTTTGCCGGCGCGGCGGCCGCGTCGGCCCTGGCCGAAGCGGGCGTCTCCGTTACTTTATTGGAAAAACGTCCCGTGCTGGGGGGGCGCGCTTCGTCCTTAAGAGACGGCGTCACCAAGGAAGACGTGGACAACGGCCCGCACCTCTTCATGGGATGCTACCGGGAGACCCGACGGTTCCTTCGAAGGGTCAAAGTCGCGGACCGGCTTCGGTTCCCGAAGCGGCTGGAGGTCCCTTTCCTTTGGCCGGGAGGCGCTTCGACTTTTTGCGCGTTCAATTGGCCCTTCTCCGTCGGACTTTTCGCGGGGCTCCTCCGATTTAACGCGATGTCGGGGCGGGACCGTTATTCTCTCCTGAAAGGGCTTTTCCACGCGCGGTTTCCCCGTCGGAAGGACCTCGCCTTCCTCACCGTCTCTCAATGGCTGGATTCATTAAGGCAGACTCCGGGTTCCCGCCGGGCTTTCTGGACGCCCCTCTGCTTCGCCACCCTTAACGCCTCGCCGGACGTCGCTTGCGCCGCGGCGCTGGAAGTGGTCCTGAGACAAGGCTTTTTCGCCGGGAAAAAGAATCGCGCCCTGGGTCATTCCACTCTTAGCTTGGGAAAGTTGTGGCCCGTGGACCTGCCCGGGTATCTCAAGTCCCGAGGGGGTCTCGTTGCCTCGGAGCAGACGGTGACCGGTCTGCCGGTTCGGGACGGGCTCGTTTCGCGCGTGGAGTTGGAGGGCGGAAACGGCGGCGAAGCGGACACCGTTGTGTGCGCTCTCCCCTTGCCCGCGTTCCTCGAAATTTGCCCGGCGGAAATCCGCCCCTCCTACGCCGCTTTGGACGGCGTCCGATTTTCTCCGATCCTTTCCGTCCATTTTTGGTTCGACCGCCCCGTTTTCCGCGGACTTTTCGCCGGGGTGTTGGACTCGGAAATCCAGTGGGTTTTCAACAGGGAGGCCCTATGGGAAGGCCGCGGCGCCTCCGCCGGAGGTTTGTCTTTGGTCGTGAGCGACGCGGTGGAGTTTCTCCATTCCTCTTCCGAGGATATCGTTTCCCGCGTTCTGGCCGATTTGAGGAAAGTAATTCCCGACGTTCCTGCCCCCCGGCACGCCTCGGTGGTTTGGGAGCGGCAGGCGACGCCCACTCCCACGCCGGCGTTTTGGAACTCCCGCCCCGGGACGTCCACGCCGATCAAGAACCTGTTCCTGGCCGGGGACTGGGTGGACACGGGATTGCCGCCGACCATCGAGTCCGCCTGCCGGTCCGGCCACTTGGCGGCCGCCGCCGCAAAAAAATATCTAGAAGAACGATCTCTACGCCGGGAGCCCTCCCCATGTTGAAAGCCGTCCTCTTCGATTGCGACGGCGTCATCGCCGACTCCGAACAGCTTCACTTCGAACTGTTCCGGAAGGTCCTCCAGGAAGATTTGGGCCTGGACCTGTCGAAAGAGGAATACCTCGATAAATACCTCGCCATGGACGACCGGGGGTGCTTCACGTCGGTCTGCCGGGACCGTGGGCGGCCCCTGGCCGACGGCGACCTTTCCCGCCTAATCCAACGGAAGACGGTCATGTTCAAACAGATCGCGGCCCGAAACCTGGTGATCCTTCCGGGAGTGGTGGAGTTCGTGATGGCGGTCGCCCAGAAATATCCCCTGGCGGTGGCCAGCGGCGCTTTGAAGGACGAGGTTTTATTGGCGCTCAGCACCGCGGGACTGACGATGTATTTCGACGCGGTCGTGGCCGCCGAGGACGTTGAGAACGGGAAACCCGCGCCCGACGCCTATCTCCAGGCCTTGGCCGAGATCAACAAGAAATACCCCGGCAAGAACATTCAGCCCTCGGAATGCCTGGTGGTGGAGGATTCCAAGCATGGGATCGCCTCCGCCCGAGCGGCGGGCATGAAGTGCCTGGCCGTTTGCACGTCCTACGCCGCCGGGGAGCTTTCCGCTGCGGACTTGGTGGCGCCTCTTTTGACCGCGGTCCGGATGCCGGACGTGGAGGCGTTGTTCCAATGATTCTTGAATTGATTAAAGGGCCGGCATGGGGTATTATTTTTCCGTCCACCATTCAGAAGGGAGGGATATGTCCCGCGTTCGCGTGAAAGGCTTTCGGTTTGCCGGGTTCACGTTGATCGAACTGATGATCGTTATAGCGATCATTGCGGTGCTTGCTTTGATCCTGATCCCCAAAATGGGCCGTTTGATCCAAAAATCTAACGAGGCGGCGACCCGGGGTCATTTGGGTTCCATGCGGTCCGCGCTGTCCATCTATTACTCCGACCAGGAAGGGACGTTCCCTGTAGATCTTTCTCCTTTTCTGACCCCCGGAAGCAAATTCGTTCTCGATTCTCCGCCGAAGCTGTACACCGCCGTGCACGGAATTCAGACGGAAATCGATTATTATGCCGCCCAAAATCCATTGGCGGACACCGGCTATTGGGGATATGTGAGCGGGGGAACGGGTTGGGGCGTTTTTTGGGTCGCGTGCACGCATCAAGATTTGTCCTTCAAGGTCTGGAGCGCATATTAAAGGAGCGGTTAAATGACGGATCCCCAGAAGGCTCTTCGAGACATGAAACGGGTGCGGGTGGTCAATAAATACACCTTTCCGTTGTCCATCCTCTTGGTCGTCCTGGGACTGGCCCTGGCCCAACCGATGGGGATGGTGCGCTACGCGAGCGTCGGTCTCCTGGCCTTCAGCGTCCTGTTCAACTTTCTCTCCGTTCAACTCATCCGGCAGGAATCGGGTCGGTCCCTCCGGCTCACCCGGATCTATGGGAACTTCGCCGTCAACGTGGCGCTGGTATACCTGTTGGGCCAGTTCTGGACGCCGATGTGGCTGATCCTGGTCCTTGCCCCCGTCTCGACCGCGATCTACGGGAGCCGCCGACGGACCATCGTCGCGTCCACCCAGGCGTCGGCGGCCATCTTGGTCATCCATGTCTTTCGCCGGCAGAACAGCCCTCTGGAGTGGGGGGAACAGTTCGCCTGCGTGTTGTTCATCTTCATTTTGAGCCTCCTGATCAACGAGTCCATGAGCGCCGGGGACCCTTCCGCTGCCCAGGCCGTTCAGGGCTAGCTGGGCGTCAGGGGAGCCAGGGAGTTTCGATTTTTCCCACGCGGCGGTTGGTTTCCCTCGCCAGGAGGAAGAGGTAGTCCGAGAGGCGGTTTAGGAAGACCTGGGCGTCCTTGGACGCCCATTTCTTTTTTAGGAGGGGGACGAGGGCCCGTTCCGCCCGGCGGCAGAGGGTCCGCGCCAAATGAAGGGCGGCTCCGGCGGGGGAGCCCCCCGCGAGGATGAAATTTCGGAGGGGGGGAAGGATCCCCTCAAGAGAGTCGATCTGTTTTTCCATCCAGGCGACATGGACCGGCGAGATGCGGGAAACGTTCTTCGGCGCCCGGGCGCCGCGGGGGGACGCCACGTCGGTCCCCAGGACGTGCAACAGTTTCTGAAGTTCTTCCAATTTCTCCGTCAGAAGATCGTCCGCCCCATGGGCCTTGGCCAACCCCAAGGCGGCGTTCACTTCGTCCACGGCGCCGAGGGCTTCCACCACGGGGTCGTCTTTCCAAAGAGGTTTCCCGCCGCGAAGCCTGGTCTTTCCTCCGTCGCCGACGCCGGTGGATATTTTCATACTTGGGATTCTAAAACTTGCGACATGATTGATCAATCGCGACCGCCGATCCGAATCCTCCGGAGGCTTCCCGAAGCCGTCGGGGCGGTCCTTATGTTCGGCGTCGTCTCAGCGGTTTTCTGGGGAAGATTCCTTGAAGGCCGCCGGGCTCTTTTCCACGACACGTTGCTGCGGGTCTATTTCCCCTACGCGGCCTTCTTCCGCCGTTCGATCCTCCGTTGGGATTTTCCCTTCTGGAACCCCCATCTTTTTTCCGGGACCCCCTTCCTGGCCGCCATGCAGTCCGCCCTTTTTTACCCGGGGACGTACCTTTACGCGGCTCTCCCTTTCCCCTCGGCCCTGTTGTTGAACATTTATCTCCATTCCGTTCTCGCCGCTATGGGCGCGTTTCTTTTGGGGAGGGAAACGGGGCTTTCTCGGGAGAGTTCCTTCTTGGCGGGATTGATTTATGGATTCAACGGTTTCTTCGTCTTGCACTACGCTCTTCCCACCCAATTTTTTTCCTATGCCTGGCTGCCTCTCCTATGGTTTTTGGTCCGGCGCGCGGAAGGAGGCTCCCTCCGGTCCCTCGCCGGGGCGTCGCTGGTCCTGTCCCTGCAGGTGTTCGCGGGGCATCCCCAGTTCACGGTGTATTCCGGGATCGCCCTCGCGCTGGATTCTCTTTTCCGCCCGGGGCGGAAGAAGTCGGCTCGGACGTTGGTCTTCGTCGCCGGCTTGGCGTTTTTGGTCACCCTGCCCCAGAGCGTTCCGTTCCTTGCCCTCGCCGCCCGGTCCGCCCGCGCCGGACTGGATTACGCTTGGGCGACCTCGTATTCATTGTCTCCGAGGGAAATGGCGCGGATGCTTTTCGTTCCTCTGTGGAACCGGTGGTTCGTCCCTTCGGGCGGTGATCCGCACATCGTGGGTTTTTACTTCGGGCTGCCGATCTTGGCCTTGGGAGTTTCGGCCATCGGAGAGGGGAGCCGTCGGTGGCGCCCTTTTTTCGCCGTGACGGCGGCCGGGTTTCTATTGGCATTGGGGCGGTATTTGCCCGGATACCGGTTGTTGTACGGAGCCTTCTTTATCTTCCGGGAAATGCGTTTTCCCGCGCAGGCGTTGTTCTTGTCCTGTTGCGGATTGCCTTTCCTGGCGGGTCTGGGGCTGGACCGATGGGTGGCCTCCGTGAGCGTTCGCCGAGTCATCCTCCTTCTTTGCGCCTTGGATTTATGGGCGTTTTCCATCGGCGCCGTCGCCACCGTCGACCGGTCTTTGTATGAAGTGGAGACACCCACTCTCCGTTTCCTCCATTCGGACGCCGGATTTTCCCGCGTCATGATGTCTCCTCGCACGCGCCGGTTCAACGGCCGTTGGGGAGACACGGTGGACGACGCCTGGGCGCGCTACAAAGACTCGGCCCTTCCCAACGTCGGCATGGCTTTCGGTCTTTACGACGCCGACGGGTACGACGAAGGGCTCCACCTCAAGGCGTACGACGACGTGCTGGGGGAGATCGCGAAGAGCCCCGCCTCTCCCTGGCTGAACGCCCTCAGCCTAAAATATGTGCTGTCCTTCTGGGACGTCCCGGGTTTGACTCTCCGGAAAGAAGCGTCCTCCGTCATCGGTGTTTTCGAGAACCCGAAAGCGCTGCCCCGGGTCCGTTTCGTGCCTTTTGCCCGTCGCATGGAACGGAAGGGGATGTTGTCCTACGTCGCTTCGCATGCGGATCACGATTTTTCAACGGAAACTTTGTTGGAGGGACGCGCCCCGGTTTCGGAGGATTCCAGAGCCGCGTTGGGCGGAGGCTCGGCGGCGATCCTCCGGTACGATCCGGACCTCGTCGTCGTTTCCGTCGACGCGCCGGGTCCGGGATGGCTCGTGTTCTCCGACGGCTACGATGAAGGCTGGACGGCGACGGTGAACGGAAAGCCCTCGCCCGTGGAGCGCGCCGACTACTGGCAGAAATCCGTTCCCGTCGGTTTCGGGGCGTCCGTGGTGGAGTTCCGCTACTGTCCGCGTCATTTTCGAACAACCGCGGGATTGTCCCTCTTGACGCTCCTATTCTTGTTTTCTCTCCTCTTTTGGATAGGCCGCCGCCCCGGGATGCAACCCTCGTGACGCGTCTATTGAGGGCATTGAAAAAAAATTATCCCGACGCCGTTTGCGCCTTGAAGCACCGCAACGCTTTTGAATTGCTGATCGCCACGATTCTATCCGCTCAATGCACCGACGAGCGGGTGAACCGGGTGACGCCGGCGCTCTTCAAAGAATATCCCACTCCCCGTTCTTTGGCTAAGGCACCGTTGTCCCGGGTGGAGATACTCATCCGGTCCACCGGGTTTTTTCGTCAGAAGGCCAAATCGCTGGTGGCCTCCTCCGGGATTCTGTCGGAGAAGTTCGGGGGGGAAGTTCCTCGGACGATGGACGAACTCCTGTCCCTCCGCGGGGTGGCCCGCAAAACCGCCAACGTGGTTTTGGGGGTTTGTTACGGGATCGCCGAGGGGGTGGTCGTGGACACCCACGTCGTCCGGTTGGCGAACCGGATGGGGTTCACCCGCGAGAAGGACCCGGTCAAGATCGAGAAGGACCTGATGGGGATCGTGCCTCGAAAGGATTGGATCTGGTTTTCCCACGCGATGATCACCCACGGTCGGAGGGTCTGCAAGGCTCTTTCGCCGAAATGTCCCGAATGTCCCCTGGAGAAGATATGCCCGAAAATAGGGATCTAACCGAGGACGCCCGCTTCCTCGCGGGAGCGGCGCATTTCGATCGGGGGGAATTCTTCGAGGCCCACGAGGAGTGGGAGGCCCTTTGGCATGCGACGCAGGGCGAAGCGCGGAACTTCGTGCAGGGCTTGATCCAGGTGACGAGCGCCATGCACCAGTTAAAAACCGGCAACATGCGAGGGGCGCGACAGCTCCACGACTCAAGCGCCGAACTTTTAGCTCCCTACGGAGCGTCCTGCATGGGAGTTGATTTGAAGCGGTTAAAGGAGGGGTTGGATAACGCCTTGCGTGAAATCCTCGACGAACCCTGGGACCGCTTGGCCGGACGGCATAACCCCGACGCCCCCGTCAAAGTGGCGTATACCGCCGACCGGGCGTTCCCTTTTCCTTGGAAAAAGACATAGGGGCGGGTCTAAGACCCGCCCCTACCCGAAAAACCAAGGGACCTAAAGACAAAATCCCATAACCCGCTCACCCTGAGCTTGTCGAA
>PMLF01000242.1 GCA_003158755.1 Elusimicrobiota bacterium
CCGAACCACTGGAACCCGATGGAGCTGACGTTTTTCTTGATTCATTTCGTCCCCCTGGATGTGATCTACCAAAATCTTACAAAAAGCCCGACGAAAAGCGTCACGATTTCTTCGCGTCCCCCGAGAGGCGGTGGAGAATCTGAAGGGCTTCCAACGGAGTCACGCGGTTGAGGTCCAGCGCTTCCAATTCTTTCAGGAGAGGATGCTTGAAGAGTTCCAACTGGGGAACGGGCTTCGACGCGCCGGGCGGAACGTGAGGCCCGGCGTTCCGTTCCAAGTCGGCCAGCACCTCCTTGGCGCGCGCCACGCAGGGAGCGGGCAGTCCCGCCATCTGGGCTACGTGGATGCCAAACGACCGCTCGGCCGGTCCCGGCAGGATCTGATGCAGGAAGATGACTTCCTGCCGCCCATCCGGCAGAGTCCATTCCCGCACGGCGGCGTGAACGTTGACCACGCCCGACAACCGCTCGGGCAAGGCGGTAAGTTCAAAGTAGTGGGTCGCGAAGAGAGTCTTGGGGCCGCGCCGTTCCTCGGCGTGGTGGAGCTGTTCCACCATGGCCCAGGCCACGGCCACGCCGTCGTAGGTGCTGGTCCCTCGGCCAACCTCGTCCAGGACGATCAGGCTCTTCTCCGTCGCGTTGTGCAGGATGTTGGCGACTTCGCGCATTTCCACCAAAAAAGTCGAGGCCCCTCCCGCCAGGTTGTCTCCCGCGCCGATGCGGGTGAAAACGCGGTCCGTGAGAGGGACCTCCGCTTCCTCGGCGGGGACGAAAGACCCCATATGAGCCATGACGACGATCAAAGCGGTCTGGCGAAGGTACGTGGATTTCCCCCCCATGTTGGGGCCCGTAATGAGGAGGATCTGGGAGGCCGCTCCGTCCAGAAACACGTCGTTGGGAACGAAAGGGGTCTTCGTGGGAAGCGCACGATCAACCACGGGATGACGCGCCTTCACGAGCCTCAGAGGGCCGTCCTCGGTGATCACGGGCCGCACATACCGGCCTTTTTCCGCGGCCTCGGCCAAAGACGACAACGCGTCCAATTCAGCCAAGGCTCCGGCGATGCGAGACAGGGAGTCCTTATGGGACAAAGCCTTGGTCCGAACAGCGGAAAAAAGATCAATTTCCAGCCGTTTGGCTTTCTCCTCGGCGCCGAGGATTTTATCCTCTTGGGTTTTAAGCTCGGGAGTGATGAACCGTTCGCCGCTCGCCACGGTCTGCTTGCGGGTCCATTCGGGAGGCACCTTGGCGAGGTTCGTTTTGGAAACTTCCAAATAGTATCCGAACACCGACGTGTATCCCACCTTGAGGGACGAGATCCCCGTCCGCTGACGCTCCGCGGTTTCCATCTCCGAAATCCAGCTCCGGCCGTTCTTGGCCAAATCCCGCAGCTCGTCCAAGGCGGCGGAATGTCCATCGCGGATGACACCGCCGTCGGACAAGCGGAAAGGAGGATCGTCGGACAAAGCGGATTCCAATAGGGCCGTCAGCTCCTCCGGGGCCGCCAAGGCGTTGACCAAAGGGCTCAAAGGCGATTCACCGGCGGAGATCCAGCCTCCTCCCGACAAGACCGCCGTCAACTCCGGCAGGCGGCGCAAAGTGCGGCGCAGGGCGGAAAGGTCGCGGCCGGTGGCGCCCCCGGCGGAGAGCCGCGAAAGGATCCGATCCACGTCGGCGCAATCCCGAAGGAGGTCGGATAGGGTCCGCCGTTCGGTGGTCCCGTCCAGGAGCGTCTGGACCCGGTCCTGACGGGCACGGATGGCCGCCAAATTCCGCAAAGGCCTCACGAGCCACGCCTTCAACAACCGTCCCCCCATCGGAGTAGAGGTCTGATCCAAAACTTCCCAAAGGCTGGACGGACCGTCGCCCCGGCGATCGGCCGAAGGGAAAACGTCCAGATGGCGCAGGGCCAATTCATCCAGCACCAGGTGTCCTTCCGGTTGGTAGGCCTTGGGGGGCCGCACGGCGGCCAGGGCCTTGGGCTGGTTGCGCTCCACGTAGACCAAGACGGCCCCGGCGGCGGAGAGCGCCGGGTGGTTTTCCACGCCGAACCCGTCCAAGCTGGACACGTCCAAGAGGCGGAGTAAAACCCGGCGCGCGTCGTCGCCGGAAAACCCGGAGTCGTCCACGAGGGTGGTCGGGCGGTCCAAGCCCTCGGGCTGGGAAGAAGACCGGGGAAAGAGGATTTCCTTGGGAGCCAAACGGGAAAGTTCATCGGCCAGTCGGCGGCCACTCTCGTCTTTTTCAACGACGGTCAGCAGGAACTCGCCCGTGGACATATCCAGGGAAGCCACGCCCCAATCGCGCCCCGCCTTACCCGCCAGGGGCGCCACGGCGCAAAGGAAACAGTTCTCCTTGGCCACCAGCAGCTCGTCTTCAATGACCGTGCCGGGAGTCACCACGCGGACCACGTCCCGGGAAACCATCCCCTTCGCCTGGGACGGGTCTTCCATCTGCTCGGCAATGGCCACCCGGAAACCGGCTTTAAGGAGTTTGCCCAGATAGACCGGCAATTGGTGGTAGGGCAAACCGCACATCGGGATGCCCTGGCGCTGGGTGAGGACCAGTTCCATCGCGGGGGCGGCCCGGCGGGCGTCTTCGTGGAAAAGTTCGTAGAAGTCCCCCAAGCGGAAGAGGAGGATCGCGTCGGGGTTCTTGGCTTGGAGGGAACGATATTGGCGCATGACGGGGGTCTCCCCTCCGTCGGTCGATTTGGCTTTAGGCGAAGACATTCTTCACCTTTTGGAACCGCTTCAGCCACCGGTGGGTCCCCATCACCCGACGGACGAAGGTGCGGGTCTCCGGGAAAGGAATGTTTTCGACACGCAACGGCGGGTTCCGCCGCCAGGCGCGGGCGTTGGACGGTCCCGCGTTATAGGCGGCCAAGATGGCCGTGGTGTCCCCTTGGAATTCCTGCCGCAGCAAAGACAAATAAAAGATCCCTAGATGGATGTTCACCTCGGGGTCTTCCAGGCCGCCCGAAACCAGCGGAAGGCCTTCCCGCCGGGCCATCTCCACGGCGGTGTCGGGCATGAGCTGCATGAGGCCCACGGCGCCCCGGTGGGAACGGGCGTCGTGAAGGAAACCAGACTCCACCTTCACCAACGCCATAACGAAAAGGGGATCGAATTTGTATTCGGCGGCGTAGCGGTTGATGATGTCCTTGTGGAGCGCCGGCCGCGCCACGGTCCAAAAAAGACCCGTCGGAACCAACGCCAAAAACCCCAGGACGGCGGCGACCAGGAGGGCGCCGATGAAAAGAAAGAACCGGCGCCTCATACCGCGCGGCCCTTCAACGTGCGGCCGGAAGCGCCCGTGATGTCGACGGGAACCAAGTCCCCGGGTCGGTGAGGGGTCCCGGACGTGAAGAACACCTTCCGGCCTTCCCGCAAGCGCCCCTCGAACGAGTGTTCTCCCTTGGATTCAACCAAGACTTCCCGGCGCCGGTTCACGAAGGCCTCCGTTTTCTTCGTCGAAATGCCTTCCATCAAGGACAAAAGCTCTCCGTGGCGGGCCTCTTTCGCCGCCTCGGGCACGTCGTCGGGCCAACCCGCCGACACCGTTCCCGGCCGTGAGGAATATTTGAAAACGTAGGCGCCGTCGAAATCGGCCTCGGAGGCCAACGAAATCGTCGCCCGAAAATCTTCTTCCGTCTCTCCGGGGAAACCCACGATGAAATCCGTGGTCACGAAGATGTCCGGCATGGCCCGTCGCAGCAAACTCATTTTTTCCAGGAAACCGGACCGGGTGTAGTTGCGCCGCATGCGTTCCAAAACGCCGTCCGAACCGGATTGGACGGGCAGGTGCATATGCCGGCAAACGTTCTCCGACTCGGCCATGGCGTTGGCCGTCTTCTCGTCCAGGTAAAAAGGATGGGGACTCATGAACCGGATGCGCCGCACACCAGGGACTTGGTTCACGGCCCTCAAGAGACCGGCGAAATCGGACACGCCGTCCTCCGCCGCCGATGGACGGTACGAGTTGACCGTCTGGCCCAAAAGGATCACTTCTTTCAACCCCAACGCGGCTTTCTGTCGGACTTCGGAGAGGACGGTTCCGGCGGGGCGATAGACCTCCCGCCCCCGCACGGAAGGCACGACGCAATAGGAGCAGGCGTAATTGCACCCCCGCATGACGGAAACGTGAGCGGAAACGGTTTCTTCGGGGAGGAGCCGTTCAATGCGGGTTTCCCGGGACCAGGAACCAAGGTCTTCCCCTCGCGCGTCGAACCCGTCCCTCGGAGGAGAGGCCATGCACTCGTCCAAAAGCCGGTCGAACCGATCGATGGATTTGGCCCCGACGACCAGATCGACGTGAGGGAACCGCCGCTTGAGGTTCTTTTCCCCCAACCTCTCCGCCGCGCAGCCCGCAACGACCAGGACCCGACGGGGATCGGCCTCTTTCCATTCGGCCAGCCGGCCCAAAAAGGAAACGGCCTTGTCTTCCGCGTGCTGGCGGACGGTGCAAGTGTTGACCAGGATGCAATCGGCGTCCCGGGCGTTGTCGGAGGGAACGAACCCCCGCGCCATCAGGCTCCGGGCCATCTCCTGGCTGTCGGACGTGTTCATCTGGCAACCGAAGGTCTCGACGAAGAATTTCATCCGGGAATTATAGGAATTTAAAGTCCCATCCCTGTGGAAGATTTAGGGAGGAGAGAAATTCCACCCTCCGGCCGCCGAAGGCGGCCGGAGGGTGGAACGGATTCAAACTTATGGTGCGACGGTGAATTCGATCGAGTCGACCAACTGGTCCTGGGCGTCAAGGATTTCAACTTTCCATGCGCCGGCATCGACGGCATGGGTGCTCCAAGTGCGCCAGGGGTTGCCGCCGACCTTGATCTCAACGGAGTCGAGCTTCTTGCCGTCCTTGGACCAAGCGTAACGGACGACGGTGGGAGCGGACTTGGCCGCGATTTTGCCGAAGCAATAGACCCGGTTGGTCACCGAAGCTTGGAAGCTTTTCGCCGAGCCTTGAAGGACGCGGTCCTGCACGCCGGTGCCGACGGCCAGGTCGCTCACGGAAACATCCGCTGCCTTAGCCGGCTTGACGGCAGCGGGCGCAACCGCGGGAGCGGCGGGAGGCGTAACGACGGGTGAGACGGCCGGAGCCGCGGGAGGAGCGGGATTAACCTGTACCGCCGGGGCGGCGGGGGCGGACGGATTCGGATTCACCGCGGGAGCGGCTTGGGGTGCGGCTGAAGCCGGGACGGGTTTGTCATCGGCCCGCAGGATACCGGCCAAAGAAACCGAGAGAATCCCAGCGAGAAACGCATTGAGACAAGTCTTCATGAATCCCTCCTTTCAAATGATATTAAACCAAATGATCATACCAATCACGGCAGGGTTCGCGCTACTTTTATGACGACTTGGGAGGGCCGCCGAAGGTCTCAAATCCCGCCACATCCTGGTAATAGCGAGCGGCGATTGCATGCGAAGCCGGATTGGTGTAAACCTCCGGTTTTGGATTCCTAATGAGTTCTTCCATGATGGCCGCGACTTCCTCGGCGGTTTGCGGTTTGGCGTCGCTTGAACCAGTCCAGGTCGGCGGCGTTCCGCTCGCCAACGCGTGCTTCGGAAAATCGGTCAAGACCACTCCCGGCATGACCAGCGAAATATGGATGCCCGAATATTCCCGCCGAAGGTCCATCCGAGCGTTCGCCGTCAGCGAATTCAGGGCCGCTTTGGCCGCGTTATAGGCGGACCGGTAGGAAACCAAAGGAACCCGTCCTAAGAAGGACGAGACGTNNTCCGGGACTGGAAATGGGGAAGGATGGCCTGCATCCCGTAAAGAGCCGACTTGACGTTGACCGCCATCATTTCGTCGAAATCCTGGTCGGTGAGTTCCAGAGTCTTTTTCCCGATCCCCCGTCCGGCGTTGTTCACCCAAACGTCCACCCGGCCGAATTTTTCCAGCGCCCGGTCCCGCAACCGTTCCACCTCCGCCCGACGAGTCACGTCCGTCACCACCGGCAGGACGTCCGGGCCGCACTCCCGAGCCACTTGATGGAGCTCCACTTCGCGTCGCGCCCCCAACACCAATCGAAACCCTTTGGAACCGAGCCTTTTCGCCAGCGCTGCCCCAATCCCGCCGCTGGCGCCGGTGATGACGACAGTATTTTGATCCATGGCAACCTCCTTCAGATTCTGTCCTCAGACTTTATATTATAGGGAACGTATTCGATCCTTTCTTGGAGAAATCATGAGCCCGATCACGATCGACGCTAAGAAATGCCTGCGCGACGGAGTATGCGTCGACGTTTGCCCTTTGCGCATCATCGAACGGAAAGGAGGATCGTCGGTTCCTTCCACCGTCGCGGGCGAAGAGGATCGATGCATCGAATGCGGCCACTGCGTGGCC
>PMLF01000292.1:0-2460 GCA_003158755.1 Elusimicrobiota bacterium
TCGATCCCGAGTCGAACCACACGTCCAGGATGTCCTCTTCTTTTTTGAAGGAGCCCTGGACCCCCGGCGGGAGGAGCCCCTCGACGTCTTTTTCATACCAGACGTCGGACCCGTGCTTGCGGAAAAGCTCGACGACGTGGTCGAAGACTTTTTTGTCGACGAGGGGCTCGTTGGTCCCGGTGCGCAGGAACATGGGGATGGGAGCGCCCCAAAACCGTTGGCGGGAGAGGCACCAGTCCGGCCGGGTCTTGAGCATGCCCAGGATACGCTCTTTGCCGTAGTCGGGGATCCACTCCACGCGATCGACGGAAGCGATCAGCTTTTGGCGGAGCTCCGGGGTGACTTTGAGGAACCATTGTTCCGTGGCCCGGAAAATAACGGGATGCTTGCAGCGCCAGCAGTGAGGATAAGAGTGAGTGATGGGCGCCTCTTTGACGAGGACGTTGTCCTTGGCTAGGAGGGCGATGATCTCCTTGTTGGCGGCCCAGATCTTTTTTCCGGCCAATTCGTTGGGCCGGACGTCGGCGGTGAAAGTCCCCGATTCATCGACGGGGGACAAGGTGGGTAGTCCGTAGGACCGGCCCACGAGGTAGTCGTCCGCCCCGTGACCAGGGGCGATATGGACCACGCCCGTGCCGTCCTGATCCGAAACGAACTCCGCCAGGACGCCCTGGGATTCCTCGTGGTTCAAGGGGTTCCGGCAGGTGAGCCCTTCCAAGAAAAGGCCTTCGACGGCGGGCGCGTCGGCGGCGCCGGGGCCGAAGAGCGTTTCGCACAGCTTCCAGCCGGGTTCGCCGACGAGGACGGTCTCGTGCCCGGGAAGCGAAAAGATCCGGTATCGCTGTTCGGGATGGAACGCGAGCGCCACGTTGGCGGGGAGGGTCCAGGGGGTGGTCGTCCACACCAGCACCGAGGAGCGTTTTCCGGCGGCTTTGGCCATCCGCTGGGCGTCCTCGTTGGACGGCCAAGTGAGGATCGGGAACTTCACGAAGATCGACGTGTCGGTTTTGTCCTCGTATTCCACTTCGGCTTCGGCCAGGGCCGTTTCGCAAGAGGCGCACCAATAGACGGGCTTCTTGTCCCGGGTGACGCCGCCTTTTTCCAATAGGTCGTAGAACGTCTGCGCGATACCGGCTTCGTATTCCGGCGCCATGGTCTTGTAGGGGTGTTCCCAATCGGCGATGACGCCCAGTCGCTTGAACTCGCGGCGCTGCTCGTCGACCCATTTTTCGGCGTAGCGGGCGGCCTCTTTGCGGAAGGTGGACCTGTCGACGGTGCGCTTGGTCCATCCCTTCTCCTTCATCAGTTGGTGCTCGATGGGCAAGCCGTGGCAGTCCCATCCGGGGATGTAGGGCGAATGGAAGCCCCGGGCGGACTTGTACTTCACGACGATGTCTTTCAGGATTTTGTTGAGCGCATGACCCATGTGGATCTTGCCGTTGGCGTAGGGCGGACCGTCGTGGAGGACGAAGGGCTTGCTGCCCTTGTTCTTTTCCTGGAGGAGATGGTACAGGCCGATCTTCTCCCAATGGGACGCGAGCCCCGGCTCGCGGAGGGGCAGGTCGGCTTTCATCGGGAAATTGGTTTTAGGCAGCAGGACGCTGAACTTTTTTTCCTTCATAGGGAGAGGATTTTACCGCATTTCCCGTCGACCCGCTACGCGCCGCCGAGGATTGAGCCCTTCCCTTTATCCTCCCAAACCGGCGAGAGGGCGCGGAGACGCTCCACGACGGCGGGAATGGCCTCCAGGGCGGCGTCGATTTCAGGTTCGGTCGTGGTGCGCCCGAGGGAGAAACGGACGCCGCCGCGGATCGCCCACGGGGGCGCGCCGATGGCGGCCAGCACGTGGGACGGGTCCAAGAGGCCGGCCGAGCAGGCCGCTCCCGTTGAAACCTCGAAACCGGGAAGCTCAGGGCGCCGCAGGATGAAACCCGCCTGGTCCAGGGCCAGGACCAGCGTTTCTCCCTCGACGGCTTCGAAGGAGAGATTTGACGTGTTCCCTATCCGTTCCATCGGATGACCGTTGACCCGGACGCCGGGGACACGATCCAGAATTCCATTCTCCAATTTATCGCGCAGGGCGCGGACGCGGGGTTCCTCGACGGGAATCTCCCGCCCCGCTAAAACGCAGGCCGCGCCCAGGCCGACGGCCCCGGTGACGTTTTCCGTTCCGGCGCGGCGGCCGCGCTCGTGGACGCCGCCGTGAATAAGGGCGTGCAACCGCACGCCGCGGCGAATGAAGAGGACGCCGATTCCCTTGGGGGCGTAAATCTTGTGACCGGAGATCGCCAGCATGTCCACGGGCATCCTCTTCACGTCGATGGGAAATTTCCCCGCCGATTGAACGGCGTCGGTGTGAAAAAGGACGCCCCTCTCCCGGCAGAGAGCCCCCAGGGCATCGACGGGCTCGATGGTCCCGATCTCATTATTGGCGGTCATGATCGAGACCAGGATCGTGTC
>PMLF01000292.1:2489-2692 GCA_003158755.1 Elusimicrobiota bacterium
GCCAGGTTGTCGGCTTCGGTGCCGGAAGAGGTGAAGACGATCTCCGACGAGTCCGCCGCCCCGAGGAAAGAGGCCACTTCCTCCCGAGCCTTCTCCAGGGCGGCGCGGGCTTTTTGTCCGACGGCGTGGAGGCTCGACGGGTTCCCGAAGATCCCAACGGGCGAAAAAAATGGCATCATCGCCTCCAACGCTTCAGGACGGAC
>PMLF01000189.1:0-9783 GCA_003158755.1 Elusimicrobiota bacterium
TGGTGCTGCTGGCGATGGGCTTTCTCGGACCGGAACAGCCGCTGCTCGACGCGCTCAAGCTCGAACGCGACCCGCGCACCAACGTGAAGGCGGAGTTCGAAAAATACTCCACCAACCTCAAGGGCGTGTTCGCCGCCGGCGACTGCCGTCGCGGCCAGAGCCTGGTGGTTTGGGCGTTCAACGAAGGCCGCGGCGCCGCCCGTGAAGTGGACCGTTTCCTGATGGGCCACACCGACCTGCCGTAGATTTCTCCTCCCGAAGAAAGTTTCCTCTCGTCCGGCCCCGACTCGGAGCCGGGCGAGTTTTTTTGGCGGGAACCAAAGGACGGCGGATGTGTTTTATAAAGGGCAGAACCGGGGTTTGTCTACCCCGAAAGGAGTCATGCCATGAGCCAAGGATTGATAGTGGTTACGGGGGCTACGGGAAACATCGGATCGGAGCTGACGCGCCTTCTGCTGTTGAAAGGGCGGAAAGTGCGGGCGATCGGGCGGAACGCGGAAAAGTTGAAAGCTCTCGCCCTAAAAGGCGCCGAAACGCGCGCGGCGGACTTGGAGGATCGTGCCGCGACGGTCAGGGCGTTCGCGGGGGCGTCGGCGGCGTTCGCCATGATCCCGCCGAGGAATGACGCGCTGGATTTCCGCGCCTACCAAAACAAGGTGAGCGATAACCTGGCGGAGGCGGTCAAGTCCGCGGGCGTCACCCACGTCGTTCAGTTGAGCAGCGTGGGCGCCAACCTGGAATCGGGCGCGGGGCCGGTGACGGGGCTTCACGACAGCGAGAAGCGGTTCGACGCGTTGAGCGCGAGCGTGGTTCACCTTCGCCCGGCGTACTTCATGGAGAACCACTTGAACAGCGTCGAACTCATCAAGCACAGGGGCATCAACGGGAGCGGATTGAGGGGGGACGTGCGCATCCCCATGATCGCCACCCGCGACATCGCGGCCGCGGCCGCGGAGCTGTTGGCGGCGGCGACGTTCACGGGCAAAACCACCCGGGAACTCCTCGGGCCCAGGGACTACTCCATGATCGAAGCCACCCGAATTCTGGGCAAGGCCGTGGGGAAAGAAGACCTTCCTTACGTGCAGTTCTCTTACTCGGACGTGGAAAAGGCGCTGACGGGGATGGGGTTCACCCCCGACATGGCCCGGCTCTACGTGGAGATGTCGGAAGCGTTCAACTCGGGACGCATCCGTCCGACGGAGCCCCGGGAAAAGAACAACACGACGCCCACGACCCTGGAGCAGTTCGTGCCCGCGTTCGCCGCGGCCTACTCCCAAGGAGTGTTGGCCGGGGTTTAACCCAAATTTTCGTATCCTTTCAGGGGTTACTCCCTCCCCCGCTTGCGGGGGAGGGCTGGGGAGAGGGCGAACCGAAGCGAAAAAACATCCCCCTCTCCTGTCCTTCTGCCGTGCGTCCTTGCAGCCTCCGGTGCTTTGCAAGGGCGGACACCCTCGGGGGAGGGAAGAAAGACCCCCTGAACGCATACAAAAATTTGGGTTAAAGAACCCCCCTTTTCCGCGAGGAGGAGGGGGCTTTTTGTACGGGGCGCCCTCCGGGCGGGACAACGAAAGTTCTAAAATGGGGCGCGCGGGAATTCCATTCGCCGCGCAGCGGAGGTTATCGTGAACATCATTGAAATCCGGGGATTGAAGAAGGATTACCCCTTGGGAGACACGCTGGTCAACGCCTTGCGCGGGGTGGACGTCACCGTCGAATCGGGCGAGTTCATGAGCATCGTGGGCCCCTCGGGTTCGGGCAAGACGACGCTCTTGAACGTGATCGGCTGCATCGATTTCGCGACGGAGGGCAGCGTCCAGATCGGCGGCCGGGAGATCACGGCCATGAACGACCGGCAGATCACCGATTTGCGGCTTCACAAGATCGGCTTCATCTTTCAGACGTTCAACCTGATCCCCGTCCTGGACGTGGTCGAGAACGTGGAGTTCCCTCTCCTCCTCATGAAATCGCTCTCCCGGTCCGAAATACGAAAGCGCGCCGACCGGCTGATCGCCGAGGTGGGCTTGCAGTCCTTCGCCAAACACCGCCCCTCGGAGCTGTCGGGCGGTCAGCGCCAGCGCGTGGCCATCGCCCGAGCCCTGGTGACGAACCCGGACATCGTCCTGGCCGACGAGCCCACGGCCAACCTGGACTCGGTGACGGGGGCTTCCATCCTGGAACTGATGAAGGACATGAACACGCAGGAGAAGACCACCTTCGTCTTTTCCACCCACGACGCCAACGTCCTCAAATACGCCCGGCGGATCGTCAAAATCCACGACGGACTCATTTCTCCCAATTAAATGAGGTTGATCCTCCTCATCGCCTGGCGGAACATCCTCCGCCACCGGGGCAAGAGCCTGGTGATCGGGGCCATCCTGTTCTTGGGGGCGCTCCTGATGACCGTGGGCAACGGAGTCATTTCGGGGATGGCCGCCGGGGTCGAAAAGAACATCGTCAACGGTTTCATGGGCGACCTCGTCCTGATCAGCGATAAGCAGAAGTCCGACAACATCCTTTTCGAGATGATGGGCGCGGCCATCGAGCCCGTGTCCAACTACAAGGCCATCAAGGAGATCCTCCAAAAACAGGAGTTCGTGGACCGATTCCTCCCCGTCGGGAAAAACCTGGCGATGGTTTTGAAAGAGGACGAGGCCACTCCCAGCGGGGCCTATCTCCTGGGAGTGGATTTCTCCGATTACCGGAAGATGTTCCCCGACAATTTCAAGTTGATCGAAGGCCGCTGGCCCCGCCCGGGAGAGCGGTCGCTCCTGGCGCCCGCCTTCGCCCGGCAGCAGTTCTATGATTTCGCCAATTTGTGGCTGGTCCCGGAAGGCGGGGGAAAGCCTTTGGAACCATGGCCCAAAGAGGTCGTGGGCAACTTGAAAAACGTCACCGTCAGCACGAACATCGTGATGATGGGCATGGCGAGCGACGTGAACACGACCACCGACATCCGTTTCCCGGTCGTGGGCGTCGTTAAATTCGGAGCGCTCAACAAGATCTTCGGCCATTTCTGTCTGGTGGACATCGAGTCCTACCGCGAATGCCTGGGTTATTTCACCGCCTCCAATAAGGCGGTCGAAGTCCCGAAAGAGGAAAAGAGATTATTGGACATGGGCGGGAACGACTTGGATTCTCTTTTCGGGTCGGCTCCTCTGGTGGTGTCCAACGCGAGGAGCTCGGGTTCCAAACCCCCGTCGGGAGCGACGTCTCCGCTCACCCTGAGCCTGTCGAAGGGTGAGCCAAGCGCCCCGGCGAACGTAGAGGACGGCGTCTACAACCTCGTTTTCATCAAGCTCAAGCCGGGGGTTCCCTACCGGGAAGCTTTGAGCCGACTAAACCGCGCCCTCGCCGACGGGAAGACGGGAATCCGCGCCATTCCGTGGAACAAGGCGTCGGGTCCCATCGGGAGCATGGCCCTCATCATCAAGAGCGCCCTCTTCATTTTCGTCACGCTCCTTTTCTGCGTGGCGATCATCATCATCGTGAACACGCTCACCATGGCCGCCCTGGAGCGGACGTCGGAACTGGGCATGATGCGCGCCGTCGGGGCCCGGAAGTCCTTCATCGGGGGGATGTTCCTGGGCGAGACGGCCATCCTGTCCGCCTTGTTCGGCGGGGCGGGGCTCCTCACGGGCATCCTGGCGGTCAAGCTCATCCCCCTGTTCAAAATCACCTCCGACAACGACATGGTGCAGATCCTTTACGGCGGCGAC
Source organism: Elusimicrobiota bacterium (assembly GCA_003158755.1). Lineage (GTDB taxonomy): Bacteria > Elusimicrobiota > Elusimicrobia > FEN-1173 > FEN-1173 > FEN-1173. Next base: position 3,717 of record PMLF01000189.1, read on the forward strand.
GTGTTCCATCCTCTCCTGGCCGCGCCGGACATCGTTTTGTCTCTTTTCCAACTCGCGGCCGTGACCGTCTTCGCCGCGGTCTACCCCATGAGCGTGGCCCGCGGCATCACGCCGCTGGACGCCATTTCCAAGGACTGACCATGCTCCTCGTCCAGCTCAGCTTGCGGAACTTGCTGCGGCAGAAGCGCCGGAACGTCCTGTTGGGGACGGCCATGGCCATCGGGGTCATGATCCTCGTGGTCGCCAATTCCTTTTCCCACGGAATCTCCGACATCATTTTCAACCGGATCATGCGGTACGTCACGGGACACGTGACCATCCGGTTCAACGAGAAGGGCGGCATCCATCGGGAGATCTTCCGCGACCGGGACCGGGTCTGGGCCGCCGTCAAGGACGAGCCCGATATCGAGCGGGCCGAGGAGGCCGTCGGGTTCTTCATGCGCGCCATCGGCAACGGCAAGGCCGACAACATCATCCTGGTCGGCGCCAACACCAAAATCGGCGTGACCAAGAAGGAACTGAAGGAACTCGAGGAATCGTTCCACATGATCGAAGGCGGGTGGAAGGAGCTTGAGAAAACCACCGTCGAGAACCCCATCATCGTGTCCGAGGAGAAGGCCCGCACCCTGAACGTCAAAAAGAACGACGTGCTCCGCGTGCGGTTCCGCAACATGTTCGGCCAGGATCAGGCCGCGCGGCTCACCATCGTCGGCATCATGAGGAACGACAACATCTTCATGCAGCCGGTGTGCTTCTTGGAGTTGTCGAACGCCAAGCCGTTGCTGGGATACCGTCCCTCCGACACGGGGACCATCAACATCCGCGTCAAGGACCCGCAAAAGAACGCCCGGGCCATTGCGGACCGCATCCACGACCGGCTGAAGCCCCGCTTGGCGTTGATCGGCGGAACCCTCGTCCACGGAGCGCTCCGGTCCGAAGCGACGGTATTGGGTTTCAAAAGCGACGATGACTCCCAAGCCGCCCTCGCCAAGAAGTTGACGCTGACGGATGGCTCCTTGGATCCAGCCATGAAAAAGGACGGCGTCATTTTAACGTCTCCTCTCGCGCGGGCGCTGAAGGTCCGGGAGGGCGATACCGTCGAACTTCATTACGACCGGAAGTTCAACGAGCAGGGCGCATCGCGCATTCTGCGAGTGAGCGCGGTGTGCGAGCCCACGGACGGCTTGGGGGAAAACGTCGTCCTGATGAACGAAGACAAGTTTTACGACGCTTTCTACGAGGACTGGCCTAAGAACGACGACCCGCAGGGACGGTTGTTCCGGCCCGACGAACGAAACTCCTGGGTTCCCTTGCTGGCGCCGGAATGGATCCTTCTGAAGCGGACCAACACCACCGACGACTACATCAAGAAATACCGGGACCTCGGAAAAATGAAGCTCAAGGCCACGACGGTGGACGTCTCCACCATGTACGAGACCGCCAGCGATATTCTGAAACTTGAAGGAGTGTTGAACCTCATCACGCTGTCGGCGGTCCTGGTTCTTTTCTTCATCATCCTTTTGGGAGTCATCAACACCCTCCGCATGACTATCCGCGAGCGCACCCGCGAGATCGGGACGATCCGCGCCATCGGCATGCGAAGGGAGGACGTCCGGAACATGTTCATCCTGGAAACATTTTTCCTTACCCTATTCTCGGCCTCTATCGGTGTGATGGCCGGGTTCGGGGTCATGGGGCTCTTGTCCCGGTTCACCTTCCACATGTCGGACAACCCCTTCGGCATGCTGCTGGTGAACGGCCACGTCTATTTCCTGCCGACGTTCCTGGGCATCGCCGGAAACGTCCTGTTGATCGTAGCCATCGCCGTCATCACCGCCTATTTCCCCGCCCGCCGAGCGGCGGACCTGTCCCCCGCCAAGGCCCTGGGGCATTTCGAGTAAAGGAGCGATCATGAAACTGATCTCCATCCAAAAGCTGGGGGGGGTCCCTATGATTGTGTCGGTCCAGGGACCGGCTTGATGAAAAGAATCAGCGGCAGGCCCGCCGCTTTGGTAACGGGGGCGTCGAGCGGGATCGGCTACGAGCTCGCCGGGCTTCTGGCCCGGGACGGTCACGACTTGGTCTTGGTGGCGAGGGACAAGGCGAGGCTCGACCGGCTGGCGCAGGATTTGAGGTCTCGGCACGGCGTGACGGTCCGGGTGATTCCCAAGGACCTGTCTGTCGACTCTTCCCCGGACGAGATCTTCGACGAGTTGAATCGGGACGGGGTGGCGATCGGCGTATTGGTGAACAACGCCGGGTTCGATGTTTACGGGGATTTCAGCGAATCGGACGCCGACGAGGAACGGCGGATGATCCAAGTCAACGTCGCCGCATTGACCCGGATGGCCAAGCGGTTCCTGCCCGGGATGAGGGACCGGGGATGCGGCCGGATCCTCAACGTCGGGTCCACGGCGTCCTTCATCCCCATCCCTCTCAACGCCGTTTACGGCGCGACCAAAGCCTATGTGCGGAGTTTTTCGCTGGCCCTGGCCGAAGAACTGGAGGGCACCGGCGTCACGGTCACCGTTCTATGCCCGGGAGTGACCCGGACGGAATTTTTCAAAAGGGCGAACATGGAGGGGTCCCGGCTCCTGAAGTTCGGGATGATGGACGCCCGCGCCGTGGCGGAGGCCGGTTATCGCGCCCTAATGTCGGGCCGGCGCGCCGTCGTTCCCGGGCTCATGAACAAATTCCTCGTTTTCCTGGCCCGCGTCGTTCCGGCAAAAGTGATGACGAGGGCCACGAAATATTTAATGAAAGCCGGGAATCCCTGAAACGAGTTCTATTGAGTGAAGTTAAACATGAAAATATTTAAACCGGGCTCCTGCGTCACTTCTCCAGTTCCCGCTCCAACTCCTTCTTCAGTTTTTCAAATTCTCCCTCCACCGCTTTCACGGGCGCCTCGGCCTTGTCCAAGGTTTTCTCCCGGGCCAGTTCCTCGACCCGCTCGCACACGGCCCACATGGCCCTGGCGCCGATGTTGCCGCTGGCGCCCTTCAGGGCGTGGGCGGCTCTTTCGAGCTCTTTGGCGTCCTTATTTCCGGCCGCCCGGACGATGGTTTCCAGGCGCTTGGGGGCATCCTTCAAATATTGGTTGACGACGTCGCGCACCAGTTCGGTTTTGCCTTCGGCCAGGACGCGGAGGCCCTCCAGGACGGACGGGTCCAGCGTCACGTCCCACCGTCGGAGGATCTCCCCCAGTTTCTTCATGTCCACGGGTTTCGACAAATAGTCGTCCATGCCGGCCGCCAGGCACTTCTCCCGGTCGCCTTCCAGGGCGTCGGCGGTCATGGCGACGACGGGCGTGCGCCGGTCCCCTCCCTCCAGTTTCCGGATTTCGGCCGTGGCTTCGAAACCGTCCATGTCGGGCATGTGGCAGTCCATGAAGATGAGGTCGTACGTGCGCTCCCCGAAGGCCTTGAGGGCTTCCGTTCCGCTGCCGGCGACGTCCGCCGAATATCCGAGCTTGCCGAGCTGTAGCTGGGCCACCCGCTGGTTGACGGGGTTGTCTTCCACGAGGAGGAGGCGGAAGTAGCGTTTCTCGGCGGGAGAAGCCTCCGTCGAGGAAGACGGGGACCGGGGGCCTCCGCTCAAGGCGGAGAGGAGGGCGTCGAAGAGGGCCCCTTCCCTCACGGGCTTGGTCACGGACGCGAGGATCCCGGCGGCCCGCCGGACTTCGGCGTCCAGAGGCTTGCCGGAGGGCGTGACGGTCACGACCCGGAGCCCCGTCAGGGAGGGATCCGCTTTAATCTTGAGCGCGAACTCCAAAGCCTCGGAACCGGCGGCCGTGTCCAGGAGGAGAAGTCGGTAGGGGTTCCCGCTTTGGGCGTTCTTTCGGAGGAGGTCCAGGGCCTTGGAGGAGTCGGCCATGGCGTCGACCTTCATCTTCCACGAAAGGGCGTGGTGCTGCAGGATCTGACGGTTGGACGCGTTAGCGTCGACGATGAGGACGAGGGTTCCCGCCAAGCGGTCCTTGGCGGCGGGGGCGGCGCTCTCGCGGGTCCGCTCGAAGGGGATCCGGCACCAGAAGGTGGACCCGCTCCCCACCTCGCTTTCCACGCCGATCTCCCCTCCCATGAGCTCCACCAGCCTCTTGGAGATGGCCAGTCCCAGGCCCGTGCCGCCGTACTTGCGGGTGGTGGAGGTGTCCGCCTGGGTGAAGGCCTGGAAGAGCCTCCGCAGGGATTCGGGCGGGATGCCGATCCCCGTGTCGCTGACGGCCAGCCGGACCTCCGCCCTCTCGGAGGTGTTCCGAACCAAGGAAGCGCGGACAACCACTTCCCCCTTCTCGGTGAACTTGACGGCGTTCGCGACGAGGTTGATGAGGATTTGGCGGAGACGGGTCGGGTCGCCCCGGAGCGAGGTGGGCACGCCCTCGTCGTACATTCCCGAGAGGACGAGGCCTTTGGCCTGGGCCCGGGCTTGGAGGATTTCCAAGGCGCCGTCCACGGCACTCCGCAAATCGAAGTCGACCGTTTCCAGCGTCATTTTCCCGGACTCGATCTTGGAGAAATCCAGGATGTCGTTGACGATACCCAAAAGCGCGTCGCCGGACCGGGAGGCCGTGCCCGCCATTTCCCGCTGCTCGTCGGTCAAGGGGCTCTCCATGAGGAGGTTCGTCATGCCGACCATGGCGTTTAAGGGCGTGCGGATTTCGTGGCTCATGTTGGCCAGGAACTCCGAACGGGTGCGCGCCAGTTCCAGCGCGGCGTCCCGGGCCCCGGACAATTCCACCTCGGCCTGTTTCCGCTCGGTGATGTCCTCGTAGCTGACCCCCACGCAGCGGTTGGGCAGGGGGAAAACCCGGATCGAGAAGAAACCCTCGGGACCATCCTTTTCCCCGTAGGCGGATTCGCCCAACTCCTTGGGCTTCCCGTCCTCGATGACTTGGGCGTACAAGTTGGGGATTTCGGAAAGATAGGGGAAAACCTCGACCATGTTCTTACCGAGGGATTTTTCCAAATCGGCGCCCGTGAACTTTTTGACGGCGGGGTTGGTGGCGATCAGCCGGAAGCTGCGGGGGTCGCCGGGGGTTTCCAATCGCCAGACGTTCAGGCCGATGGGCATGTTGCGCACGATCTCGGCGTAAACGCGGTTGGATTCCTCCACTTTTTTCCGCTCGTTGATCTCGACCAGCATCTCTTCCCGCTTCTTGAGGAGCTCCTCGGCCAGCTTGGTCATCTGGCTCGCCTGCTCCTGCATGCGGTCGCGGGACTCCTCCATTTCGGCCGCGTAGCGGGTGAGCTCCTCCTGCATCTGCCGCCGGTGGGCGATCTCGTTGAGGAGGCGGTCCTCCAGGGCCTGCCGGTCCCGCTGGACGATGTCCCCGTAGTTGCGCAGGAAGTCCGCCAGCATGGGCTCCTCGTCGCCCAGGGCCGCGACCCGTTCCTTCAAAGGGCCGTCTTCCTCGACGGTGATCTCCCGGTGGTAGTCCAGCCAGAAATGGCAAATCTTGGAAAAGGTGACGAGGGACCACAGATATCCGAAGTTGGCGTCTCCCGCGAGTTTTTTCAGCTCCGTCCGTACCTCCGACGACCCGCCGGGGTGGAGGAAGACCATCTCGGACAGTTCCAAGAGCCGCGTCTCCGCCGGGGAACCCGGAACGGGCCACTCCGCGGACGTCGTCGTCTCGGCGGGGCCGGCTTCGTCCGCCAGGGAGGGCGCGGGCTTTTTGAGGAATTCCCAGAGGGCCGTCGCCGTCATGCCCAGGGACCTCAGGGCCGTGGAATGGGACGCCAGGCAGTAGGGGGACGGGCAATAGCGCGCCAGCCGCGCCAGGATTTTTTCCTTGAGGAGGGGCGGAGCGGGGTTGTCCAGGTAGAGAGACTTCACCTGGGTCCACAGGGAGGCCAGTTGGTCCGGCTGATCCAGCACCGGACGGAAGAAGGCCGGCACGCGGCCCAGCCGTCCTTCCATCTCTTTGAGCAAGGTCTTGTTGTCCATTCTCCCTACTATGATGAGTCTCCCGGGGGGGGATTTCAAGCCCGAAAAATTGTGACCGTTCAGGTGGTTCGATCCAGGTGTTCCCCCCTTTGAAAAAGGGGGGTGAGGGGCAATGCCATTT
>PMLF01000189.1:9788-10242 GCA_003158755.1 Elusimicrobiota bacterium
TCCCCCTTTTTCAAAGGGGGAGGCTGATAGGAAATGCTTTACGTGACCTTTTGGGAATAATTCGGGCATGTGCCTAGACAATCCACATAGTGGTATAATCCCCGACGGTCTCCGAGCCGCTCCGACATGCCCGTCCAGCCGAACTTTCGCGTCCCTTGTCCTTGTTGCCAAGCGGTCCTGATCGTGGACCCCGCGACGGGGGCCGTTTTGTCCCACGAAGCCCCCCCCGCCGCCCCCAAGGCGGACATGGGGGAGGCGCTCAAAGCCCTGAGGGAGGGCAAGAGCCGCCGGGAGGACGTATTCCGCCAGTCCCTTTCCGTCGAGAAAAATAAGAGCGACGTCCTAAAGAAAAAGTTCGATGAGGCCGTGCGCAAGGCGAAAGAAAACCCCGACGCCGCGCTTCCCCCGAGGGAGATCGATTTGTGACTCGGATCATCGCCATCGCCAACCAGAA
>PMLF01000146.1 GCA_003158755.1 Elusimicrobiota bacterium
CCGTCCAGCCCGTCGGTCAGGTTCACGGCATTGGAGGCTCCGATGATCACCGCCAGGCCGAACGTGATGTAGAGCCCTCCCAAGGACAAGATCAGTTCTTTGGAGTAAGGGACCATGACCCTCGTGGCGAACTCGGCGCTGGGCGGGTCGATATAAAGGTAGGTGACCACCGCCAGCGCTCCCGCGAAGATCGCGGTCATCTTGGCGGTCTCCGAAAGCCCGAACCGGGGATGTTTCATGAGCCACTTTTTATAATCGTCGAGGAATCCCAATAAACCCAGATAGACGGCCGAGATGAGCGTCAACCATACGAACCGGTTGTCCAGCCGCGCCCACAAAAGCGTCGAGGCGACCATGGCGAACAAGATCAAGAGGCCGCCCATCGTCGGGGTTCCCGTTTTGACCAAGTGAGTTTGAGGACCGTACTCCCGGATGGTCTGGGAAATGCGGAGGGTTTTCAGCAGGCGGATGAAGGGGCCACCCAGCAGGAGGACGGTGAAGAGGGAGGTCAGGAAGGCCCCCCCCGAACGGAACGTGATGTATTGGGAAAGATTCAGGGGAGAAAAGAATTCCCGGTATTGGTGAAGGTAATAAAACATTCTCAGCCCTCGATCAGAGGTTCGTAGACCTCTTCCATTTTAACGCCGCGGGAAGCTTTGAACAAATAGACGCCCCCGTCGGGTTCCTGCGCCAAAGCCTCCCGCAACGAAGTTTTGTCGGCGAAGCATTCCAAAAGGACGGAAGACCCGGAGGGCCAGCCTTCCCGAACCCAGGAACACTCCTCCCCCAAAAAGAAAACCTTGCTCAGATCCAAGCGGCCGGCGAGGGAGCCCAAGGCTCGGTGTTCGTCGGCGGTGGCCGTCCCCAATTCCCGCATGCCGCCCAGGACCGCCACGCGTCGGCGTCCCCCGTAGGCGGCGGCGAAACTTTGCAACGAAACCTTCATGGAGTCGGGGTTCGCGTTGTAGGCGTCGATCACGAAGAGCGCTCCGCCCTTGCCTCGCCGCGCCTGCATGCGCTGAGCGGGCGGCTGAAACGATTCAAGCCCCCGGACGATATCGTCCAAGGCGACGCCTTCTTCCAAACCTACCACCGCGGCGGCCAGGGCATTGCTCACATTGAAATACCCGGGCACGGGAATCCAGACGGAAACTGATTTCTCACCCCGAACCGTCAAGTTAAACGCCGTGCCGTCCTTGCCTTCCCGCGCCAGAGGACGCACATCCAAACCGCGGACGTCGGCCTCCGCCGACAATCCGTAGGTCGTCACGCGGGACTTGGCTCGACTCCTCCTCGAGAGGATTCGCGGATCGTCGGCGTTCAGCACCGCCAATCCGTCCGAAGGAAGAGCGTCCACTAATTCCCATTTGGCGTCGGCCACGCCTTCCTGAGTTCCAAAAGTCAGGAGATGGGCGCGGCCGACATTGGTGAGGACTCCCGTCCGGGGCTTCGCCACCGACGCCAACGCGGCGATGTCGCCTTTCTCCGACGCCCCCATCTCGAAGACGGCGTGGGTATGCCGCGGCTCCAACTCCATCACCATCAGCGGCAGACCGATGCGGCTGTTGTGGTTTCCGGTCGAAGCGAAAACGGTATTCCCGCCGACGGAAAGGACGCGGGAGATCATCTCCTTGGTGGTTGTCTTGCCGTTGGAACCCGTCACCCCCGTGACGCGAGACGAAGACGAGGCGCGGTGCCGGCGGGCGACGTCCTGCAAAGCCGCGACGGCGTCCGGGACGCGAAGGACGGGAACTCCCGAGGGAAGATCGGCGACGTCCCGCGTCACGATCGCCCCCGACGCCCCGTTCTTCAGGGCCACGGCCGCGAAATCGTTCCCATCGCTTCGTTCGCCCTTGATCGCCACGAAGACGTCACCGGGTTTCACCCCCCGGGAATCGATGGCGAACCGTTCCGCCGGGGCCGAGGGATCGCCGGACAACAGGCGCCCCCTCGTGATCCGGGCCAATTCGCCGAACGTTAATAACAAAAAAAGGCCTCGTTAGCCGCCCGAAGCACCCGGCGGACCTTGGGGGGGAACCATAGCCGAAGAGATGGTGGGGCCACCGTAGAGCTCGGCGCCTCTGGCGCCGAGCGTGTCCGACGGGTGCTTCGGGCGGCCGACGAGCTCCTCACAAAGAAGCCAGGACCTGCCGCGCCGTTTCTCGGTCGTCCATTTTTTCGGAATGGTCCTTGAATATCTGAACGGTCTCGTGGCCCTTGCCGGCCAGGAGGACGACATCACCGGGCCGGGCCCAGCGGATCGCCCGATCGATGGCTTCCCTCCGGTCCAAGACCACCTCGTAGTGGGAGCCGCCCGCGCGCCGGGCACCGACCTCGACGTCCAGGGCGATCTTGGCGGGGTCCTCGGAACGGGGGTTGTCGCTGGTGATGATCACATGATCCGCCATTTTCATGGCCGTCTCACCCATGACGGGACGTTTGGAGCGGTCCCGGTCGCCACCGCAACCGAAGAGGACGAGAAGCCTGCCGGTGGTCAGCGGGCGGAGAGTCTCCAAGACGTTTCTCAGGGCGTCGTCCTTGTGAGCGTAGTCGACGAAAACGCCGAAGGGGATTTCCTTTCCGGGAACGGTGACGCGTTCCAGACGTCCCGGGACACCGGGCATATGGGATAACGCCTCCCGCACGACGTCGAAGGGGACCTCCAGCAAGAGGGCCGCCGCCGAGGCGGCCAGGGCGTTGGAGACGTTGAACCGTCCGACAAGGGGCAACCGCGCCGAACCCCGTCCCGCCGGCGTCTCCAAATCGAAAGTGCTCCCGCCCGCGTCCGCCGCCAAATCCCGCGCCGCAACGTCGGCGGGATTTCGAAGGCCGAACGACAGGGAGCGCCCTCGGATCCTTTCCCGCATCCGCGAAGCCGCCGGGTCGTCGGCGTTGACGACCCCGCCGCGCGGCGACGGCGAACGCGCCAGCAAATCGAAGATCCGGGATTTGGCCAGAAAATACGACTCCATGTTTTTATGGTAATCGAGATGCTCGGGGGTCAGGTTCAGGAACACCGCCACGGCGAAATCCACGTCTTCGACGCGGCCCAAGGACAGCGAATGGCTGGAAACTTCCATGACGGGGTGGGTGACCCCGTCAGCTTTCATGGCGGCCAGGAGGCGTTGGATGTCGCCCGCCATGGGAGTCGTGTTGGGAGCGGACTCCCTTTTTCCCGCCCAGCGATATTCCACGGTGCCGATCACGCCCGCCGATTTCCCCGCCGCCGACAAGATCCGCTCCAGCATGTAGGTGACGGTCGTCTTGCCGCTGGTCCCGGTGACGCCGGTCACGGTCATGCCTCGGGATGGACGCCCGTAGAAACGGGAGGCCAACGTGGAAATGACCCTATCGACCGAGGGCACGACGGCCACCGGCAGGGAAACCGCGAGAGGACGTTCCGCCAGGACCGCCGCGACTCCGGCATGGGCCGTTTCCAGGACGTGGTCGTGACCGTCGTGGTGGAGCCCCTTCACGGCGACGAAGAGGTCTCCCCTCGCCGCCTTGCGGGAGTCGAAGCAAAGGCCGCCGATCTCGGGATCGCCCTCGGTCCCGCCGCGGGTCCAGGGGATGCCTTGAAGAAGTTCGCTCAGTTTCATGTCAAATTTTCCCCGGTTTTTCCGGCGACCGCCGCCGCATCGCCACGGTGATCGTCCGGTCTGATGGAACGCCCAAATACGTCAGCGCGTGCCGCGCGATGTCGCGAAAGACGGGCCCAGCGTTGTAACCACCCCATTCCGGCCCCTTCGGCTCGTCGAGGACGACGAGGATCGTCAACCGCGGCTTGTCGACCGGGGCGAAACCGATGAACGAGGCGACGTATTTCTTTTCCGAATAGGTTCCGGTGGCCGGGTCGAGTTTCTGTGCCGTGCCGGTCTTCCCGGCGGCGCTCCAGCCGTCCAGCCGGGCGTCCTTCCCGGTTCCGCGAAGGACCACTCCCTCCAAAATTTTCCGAAGGGTCGACGCCGTTTCGGGGGAAACGACCCTTCGCACCACCGTCCCCGACTCCCAGCGCTTCGTCCGGCCCGAAGCGTCCCGCGCTTCTCGAAAAACCCTCGGTTCCAGGAGGACCCCTCCGTTGGCGACGGCGCTGTAGGCGGCCACCAATTGCAGCGCCGTCACTCCGATCTCCTGCCCGAAGGAAAGCACCGGGAGCGACGTCTTGCTCCACCGGTTCGGCGGCCGAAGCAAACCCGGCCCTTCGCCGGGGATCTCGGAACCCGTCCGAGCGCCGAAACCGAACGCCCGTACATAATCGTAGAACTTTTCCTTGCCCAACCTTAAACCCACTTTCGCCAAGCCTATGTTGGAAGAATCCTCCATGCACTGAGTAAACGTCAGCAACCCCTTGGGCTCGTGGTCCCGGATCGTCCGGTTCAGAAATTTCCAATGCCCTCTCTCACAATTGAACACCTCTTGGGGGCGCACGATGCCTTCCTCCAAGGCCGCCGCCGCGGTGACCACTTTAAAAGTGGACCCGGGCTCAAAGTTCCACTGGGCGGCGGGGATGGTCAGCGACCGAAGGTCCCGGGGCCTTTCTCCCGGAGTAAAGGTCGGCGGGCGGCTGGCCAGCGCCAATATTTCTCCCGTCCAGGGGTCCTGAATGATGACGACGCCCGCCTTCGCACGGGAGCGGACCATCCCCTCCTCCAGCTCCCGCTCGGCGATGAACTGCAGGGTCCGGTCCAAGGTCAACCGCACCCACGCTTCGTCCTCCTCTTCTTGGACGGGCGTCAGGGAGAGGTCTCTCCCCCGGGCGTCCTTCAGGGCGCGCCTCGCCTCCCCCTTCTCTACGAGCGTATCGTCGAAAACGTTCTCCAAACCGGACAGTCCCCGTCCGTCGTCTCCGACGTATCCCAAGAGCGACGCCGCCAGACAGCCGTTGGGATAGGAGCGTTGGTACTCCCATTTGAGACCGACTCCGAATAAATTGACCTTTTCCACGGCCTGGGCCCGCTCGACGGGAAGGAAGCGGCGGAGCCATACGAAGGAACCGTCGGCGCCCCGGATCTTGTCCGCGAGTTCTCGCGCGGATACGCCCAGCAGATCCGCCAAGCGGTGGGCCGCGGCTTCCGGACGGGGAAGAAGAGTCGGATCGGCGTAGCAGGAGGCCGTCCGCACGGACTCGACAAGTACGCGGCCGTCCCGGTCGAGTATGGGTCCGCGCCGGGGCGCGGGCTGAATAACCCGGGACGATTGCTGCTCGACCCGGGCCGTCAGCTCGTCGTGCCGCCATATTTGTAAATAGGCCAACCGACCGAGGACGGACGCGAAGGCCCCAGTCATTAGGATGTGAACGAGTATCAAGCGGAAACGCATGAGATAGTGGGAAAGGAGAAAACGGTGGACGGCTCCGAACCGTTCGGGGCCGGAGAAGTCATTCCGTCGTTTCTCCTTTTTCAGGGACCAAGACGATTTGATCGGGAGAAGGGACTTGGAGATGGAACCGCTCCCGGGCGGTCCGATCCAGCCGGTCGAGGGACAAACTCTCGTGCAACCGCCGGTCGAGGCTTTGTTCGTTTTTCTTTAGATCCTCCCAGCGGACCCGCAAGCGTTGATCTTGGTAGCTCCACCGGACGGCCTGAACGTTGAACCATGCGGAGACGAGGGACAGGGCCGTGAAGGCCAGGAAACCCGCCGCCGCCCACTCGATGCGGGATTTTCGCAACGGCATCGGTCCTCCCATAAAATGGTTGGTGGGGAGGAAGAAGGGAATCCCTTCTCCCTCCCCACCGCATCGCGTTGCAGCCCTGGTTGAAAACTCGAACGCCCGATGAAAATAGGCGCCCGGAAAAGGGGTGGGGCTCCCCGCCGAGTGAGAAGCCCCTCCCATCGTGTTGTCATCGTGTTGACAAATAATGGGCGGATACGCTCGCCCCGGTGAAGAAGTTTCCCGCCGAGAGAGAAACTCCTTCAAGACCGCAATATTCGGCCGGGATGTCTCCGCCGAGTTGAGACACCCCGGTCAAATTCCTATATTTTCTCGAATACCCTCAACTTCGCGCTTCGGCTTCGAGGATTCCCTTTTCGTTCCTCCCAGGCCGGGATGACCGGAGACTTCGTGATCCGCCGAACGTCCTCCCGCTTCTGGTAAAACCGCTTAACGATCCGGTCCTCCGTCGAATGGAACGAGATGACCGCCAATCGCCCGCCGGGTTCCAAGAGGGAGGGCGCCACTTCCAAAAAGGACTTCAAAGATTCCATCTCCCGGTTCACCGCCATCCGCAACGCCATAAAAACCCGCGTCGCCGGGTGGGACTTCCCCCTCCGGGGAATGGTCCGGGAAACGGCCTGGGCCAACTCCGCCGTCCCGCTCCAAGACTCCCGGGACTTGAGGAGCGCCGTGAGCTTCTTGGCGAACCGCTCCTCGCCGGCTTCCCGCAGGCGCTCTTCCAGCTCTTCCGGCGAAACCGCCGCCAGATATTCCGCCGCCGAAGGACCCGTCGACCGATCCATCCTCATGTCCAAAGGGCCTTCCGCCATGAAGCTAAACCCGCGCTCCGGCGTTAGGAGCTGCATCGACGAAACGCCCAGATCGGCCAAGACACCATCGAAATTCTCGCCGGGGAGGAGGCTTGTCGCCTCCGAATAATTCCCATGAACGAGCCTCACCCGGTCCCCGAAGGGGGCCAACCGTTCGGCGGAGCGCGCCAACGCGTCGGCGTCCCGGTCGATCCCCATCAATCGGCCATCGGGCGAGGAGGCTTGCAGGATCGACTCCGCGTGGCCTCCCAACCCCACCGTCGCGTCCAACCACCGGCCGCCGGGCCGAACCCTAAGAAATTCCAGACATTCGGCCGGAAGCACCGGCTGGTGGCGAACGTCGCTCAAATCACCGCGTCCTTCCTAAAAATCGACTTGCTCGGCGATGGAACGAACGCCCTTCTCAGCCTTCCGTCGGTACCGTTCCCATTTCTCGTAGGACCAAATTTCGATATGGGTCTCCATCCCGAGGATCATCACGTCTTTTCGGATGCCCGCGTATCGCCCTAAGGACTCGGGGACCAAGAGGCGCCCCTGCCCATCCACGTCCGCCGACATCGCCCCAGAAATCAAAAGTCGTCTGAACGCCCGCGCCTGGGATTTGTTGGAAACGGGAAGGTCCTGAAGCTTGGAAAGAAGTTTTCTCCATGCGTCCTCCGTATAGAGTGAAAGACACTCCTCCAAGCCCCGCGCCAGGACGAAACGTCTGACGGAGCCCCTCAACCGCGCCGGGAGAAAGACGCGGCGCTTGCCGTCCAAACCATGACGAAATTCGCCGCCTAGGAACATTTTCCAGCTCGCTCACTTTTCACCACAGGTTGACACATTTCACCACTTCGCTCCACTTTTCACCACCGATGCCAAAATGTATATCAACCGCCGCCGGGCTGTCAACCTTTTTTATTTTTATTTATTTTATTTTTGAATTAGATTCCGGTTCACGGGCGCAAACGAGAGGGGCCGCCGATCGTTTTCACGATCGGCGGCCCCGTCACGGTCCGCGGCTCCCGGTACACCGGGTTCTGTGCCCCTCCCTGAGAGGGGCTGGGATCATTTCTCTGGGACGACCCTCGCGGGACGCCTCAAGCGACCGACCTGGGATCCGGCGTTTCCGCCGCGGGCCGGGCCGGCCCTCCCCGAAGGGGATCCCCGTTTGGTCTTTCTCCGGGTGGGGTTTGCCTCCGACGACCTCGCGGCCGCCGGCGTGAGCTCTTACCTCACGGTTTCACCCTTACCCCGCTTGCGCGGGGCGGTTTGTTTTCTGTGGCACTGTCCATGGCGGCCGGACCCGGCCGCCTCTTCCCGTTAGGAAGCACCCCGCCTTACGGAGCCCGGACTTTCCTCCCCGTCCTTCTTCGACGGAGCGATCCGCTGGGAGCCGTACAAATAGACGGTAAGAAGTATTCAGACAAAAGTCAAAAGGCAAAACAGGATTTAGAACTTGTCCAATTACCCCACAATACCGCTCATGCTGAGCCCGTCGAAGCATGAGCCATCGTCGCGGGAAGCTGCTCACCCTTCGACAAGCTCAGG
>PMLF01000152.1 GCA_003158755.1 Elusimicrobiota bacterium
CTATAATGCCTGTTCTTGAGAAGGGGGGCGGCGTGGCGAACAAGGTTCAGGTTCTTTCCTTATGATCCGCGTTGGGGTGCTTGATTACGGGACGGGGAACCTCCGTTCCGTGGCCAAGGCGTTGGAGGCGGCGGGGGGGCGCGTGACCGTGTCCGACGACCGCCGGGTGTTGGGGAAAAGCGATTTGTTGGTGGTGCCCGGCCAGGGAGCCTTCGGAGCGGCGGCGGACGTCTTGCGCCGGCGGGGGCTCGCGCCCTTCGTCAAGGAATGGCTGGCGGAGGATCGACCCTTCTTCGGCATCTGCTTGGGACTCCAACTTCTCTTCGAGGGCAGCGAGGAAGCTCCGGGAGTGAAAGGATTTGGGATCCTTCCCGGGCGGGTGCGGAAGTTCCGTCCCAAGGATCGAACGCTGAAGGTTCCCCACATCGGCTGGAACCAGGTTTCCCCCTTTTCCGGTTCGTCCGTTGCCCGGCGTCCCGGCGTCCCGGCGTCCCGGTATCGGAGTCTTCTTCCCCGGCCCGACTATTTTTATTTTGTGCACTCCTTTTACGCCGATCCGGAGGATCGTTCCTCGGTGTGGACGGAGACCGATTACGGCGGGAGGTTCTGCTCCGGCGTCGCGCGCGGCCGCATGGCGGCCGTGCAGTTTCACCCGGAGAAAAGCGGCGAGGCGGGATTGGCGCTCCTGAAAAGCGTGTTGCGAACCGTTTCAAAAGGATCCTGAGACATGGAAATCGTTCCGGCCATCGACATCCGCGGGGGGAAGTGCGTGAGGCTCGTGCGGGGGGACCCGAAGAAGGAAACCGTTTATTCCGACGATCCGGCGGAAATCGCCCGGCGCTGGGAAGCCCAAGGGGCGTCGCGCATCCACGTCGTGGACCTGGACGCCGCCTTGGGAAACGGCGAGAACCTGGAAGCGTTGAAGCGGATCAAGGACGCGGTGACCATCATGATCCAATTCGGCGGGGGAGTACGAACGCTGGAGATGCTCTGGAAAGTGATCAACATCGGAATTAGCCGCGTGGTCATCGGCACGGCCATCCTGAAGGACCCCTCCTGGCTCAAGGAAGCCATGGAAGAGCTGGGCGGCCGCGTCATGGCCGGTCTTGACGCCAAGGACGGCGAAGTCATGGTGAGTGGGTGGAAGGACGGCTCGGGGGTCAAGACCGAGGACGCCGTCAAGCTCATCGAGGATATGGGTTTCCGGGAGCTGATCTACACCGACATCAAACGGGATGGGATGTTGGAAGGCCCCAATATCGAAGCCATCCGCGGCGTGCTCCGTCTGACTAAGATGTCGGTCTACGCCTCGGGCGGGATATCGAAAATCACCGACATCCAGGCCCTCCGGGGATTGGGGAAGGACGGTTTGAAAGGGGCCATCGTCGGGAAGGCCCTCTACGACCGGCGGTTTACTCTGGCCGAAGCTTTGGAGCCGCGGTAGAAATGTTAACCCGGCGCATCATCCCCTGCCTGGACGTGAACGCCGGGCGAGTCGTTAAAGGTACGAAGTTCCTCAACCTGAGGGACGCGGGGGACCCGGTGGAAGTGGCCGCGCGCTACAACCGGGAAGGGGCCGACGAGCTGGTCTTCCTGGACATCACGGCGTCGTCGGACAAGCGGCCCATTCTGCTGGACGTGGTGCGGAGGACGGCGGAGCGGGTGTTCATCCCCTTGACGGTGGGAGGCGGCGTGCGGGCCGTCGAGGACGTGCGGACCCTTTTGAACGCCGGGGCGGACAAGGTGTCCATCAATACGGCGGCGGTGAAGAGGCCGAGCCTGCTTCGGGACGCTTCCCGGGCGGTGGGGAACCAGTGCATCGTCATCGCGATCGACGCCAAACGCCGGGTTTTGTCCCGGCGTCCCGGCGTCCCGGCGTCTCGGCGTCAAAGGGGTTGGGAGGTTTATATCCACGGCGGGCGCACTCCCACGGGCCTCGATGTTGTGGCCTGGGCGAAAAAGGCGGTGAAGCTCGGCGCGGGCGAAATCCTTTTGACCAGCATGGACGCCGACGGAACGAAGGCGGGATACGACACGGCTCTTTTGAAGGCCGTTTGTGACGCGGTGCCGGTGCCGGTCATCGCGTCGGGCGGGGCGGGGAAGCCGGAACATTTCTTCGACGCTTTTCGCGCGGGGGCGGACGCGGCTCTGGCGGCCTCTTTGTTCCACTTCAAGGAACTGTCCATCGGAAAACTCAAAGGATATCTGAAGCGGAAAAGCGTTTTCGTCCGCGCGGGAGGGTCTTAGGGGTCGGTGCTGCTCATTGATGCCGTCATACCGGCGAACGCCGGTATCCAGGATGTGAAACAGTTTCTTAAATAACAGTTTCAATACCTGGACCCCGGCTTCCGCCGGGGTGACGATCTATAAGCGAGCGGTATTTCCCTTAGCGCCATGAATATTCCGTTTTGGATCGACACCGTCCGATTTGACGAGAAGGGGCTCGTCACCGCCGTCGTTCAGGACGCGGGCGACGGGACCGTCCTCATGGTCGCCCACATGAACCGGGAGGCCCTCGTGGAGACGCTCCAAACCCGCCGGGGGGTTTACTGGAGCCGGTCCCGGAATCGGTTGTGGCGCAAGGGCGAGGAGTCCGGGAACGTCCAGGAAGTCGTCGACATATTTCTGGACTGCGATCTCGACTCGGTTCTTTTGAAAGTCCGGCAGGTGGGCGGCGCGGCCTGTCACACGGGACACCGAAGCTGTTTTTTCACCGCCGTCGCTGGCGAGGGGTTGGAAGTCCGAGGGAAGCCCGTGTTCGACCCGGCCAAGGTGTACAAGAAGAAATGAAGAGCCGACAGAAGGATTTTTTCCCTCCCCCATTTACGGGGGAGGGTGTCCGGAGGACGGGAGAGGGGAAGAATTTTGCTCCGGTTCGCCCTCTCCCCGGCCCTCCCCCGCAAGCGGGGGAGGGGGATGGAATCTAAAATATGAAGCTCTGGCAGCTCGTCGCTTTGGGGGTCTTGGGAGCCCTGTTCGTCCGTTCTTGCGTGGCCGAGGGGATCGTGATCGCCACTGAGAGCATGGCGCCCACGTTGCCGGTGGGCATCCACCTTTTCGTCAACAAGATGGCGTATAAGGTCGGAAAGCCGGAGCGGGGGGACATCGTTACCTTCCCTTCGCCGGTGGACCCGAAGAAAGGGTTGGTCAAGCGGGTCATCGCCGTGGAAGGCGACGACGTGCGGATCGTGGAGAAAAAGATTGTCCTGAACGGCGTCCCGTTGGAGGAGCCCTACGCGGTCCACGACCGGGCGGGGGAGCGGTTCACCGACGATAACATGGAAGTCGGCCGCGTGCCTCGAGGGTGCGTGTTCGTCCTGGGAGACAACCGGGATCACTCCGGCGACAGCCGGGACTGGAAGGACGCGAAGACCGGAGAGCCGATCCGCTTCGTCCGCGTCGATCAAATTAAAGGAAAGATCCTCAAGCCATGATCACCCCTTCGCTTCCGGAGTTCAAGCGCCTGGCCCGAAACCACTCGGTGGTCCCCGTGTGGGTCGAGTGCCTATCGGATCAGGTCAAGCCCTTGTCCCTCTTTCAGTCCCTTTACGCGAAGAGCCCCGCCTGCTTTTTACTGGAAAGCGTCGAGGGGGGCGAACATTTGGGTCGGTATTCTTTCGCCGCGTTCGAGCCGGAAGCCCTGCTACGGGCCAAGGGGGACGAGGTGGTTCTTCGGCGGGGCCGTCGGGAGGAACGCCTTAAGGGCGTCGATCTTTTGCAGGAGTTGCGGCGATTCATGGCCGGCCGGCGCGCGCCGGAGGTTCGGGGTTTGCCCCGATTCTATGGCGGCGCCGTGGGAGCGTTCGGTTACGACGTGGTTCGGCGCTTCGAGCGGTTGCCGTCGGCCCTGCCCGATCCGCTGAATTTCCCCGACGCCCTCTTCATGCTGACGGGCGACATGTTCATCTTCGATCACGTGGCGCACACGGTCAAGATCGTGCGGAACGTCCCCGTCCCGAAAGGCGCTTCCCTCGAAAAACTTTATCGTTCGGCGGCGCGGGATTTGACGCGAATGGTCCGGAGCGTCCGGATCGCCCCCGCGACCTTGGAGCCCTTCGAGGTCCCCGAACGGCGCCCTCCGCCGTTCGAGGCCGCCGACCGGCGGCATTTCATGGACGCGGTGAAGAAGGCCAAGGGATACATCGCCGCGGGCGACATCATCCAAGTGGTGCCCAGCCGGCGCGTTTCGCTGAAGACCGAGGCCCATCCCCTGTCGATCTACCGGGCGCTCCGCCGGATCAACCCTTCCCCTTACATGTTCTTCCTGCGGGACGGCGACACCCACGTAATCGGGTCCAGCCCCGAGATGCAGGTGCGGCTGGAAAATGGCGTCGCGGAAACCCGGCCCATCGCCGGAACGCGGCCGCGGAGTTCCGATCCCGTGGAAGACGACCGCCTGGCCGCCCAGCTTCTGGCCGATCCCAAGGAAAGGGCGGAGCACGTGATGCTCGTCGATTTGGCTCGCAACGATTTGGGCCGCGTGTGCCGTCCCGGCACGGTCCGGGCGGAAAATTTCATGTCGGTGGAACGGTACAGCCACGTCATGCACATCGTTTCGCAGGTGGAAGGGCATCTTTCCGGCGGCCGGACCCCGTTCGATTTGATGCGCGCGACGTTTCCCGCCGGCACGTTGAGCGGCGCGCCGAAGATTCGCGCCATGCAGATCATTTCCGAACTGGAGCAGACCGCGCGCGGCCCGTACGGCGGCTGTGTCGGCTATTTTTCCTTCAACGGCAACCTCGATTGCTGCATCACGATTCGCACGGCGCTTATCAAGGATGGCAAAGCTTTCGTGCAGGCGGGCGGCGGCTGGGTGAAC
>PMLF01000272.1 GCA_003158755.1 Elusimicrobiota bacterium
CCTTGCTTCCCTCAGCGCGGTCATCGGATCACCGAGAGTTTTCCCCGGATTTGCCGACCCGCTTCATCGGACACGACGTAGAGATACTCGCCCGGGGCCGCGTCGCGGCCGGCTTCGTCCTTCAGGTCCCAGCGGTAGATCCCCGAGGGATCGTTCGCCAGGACCCCCCGCACCAGGACGCCGGCGGCGGTATAAAGGACGATGTGCGACGGAACGGGCAGCCGCTCGAAGACCGCCTCCGTCTGTCCGGCGAAAACTCGCACGGGATTGGGGGTGACCCGGACGTCGGCCAAAGTGGAGGACGCCCCCCTTCCGGCGACGAGCATCAGGATCAACAACCCAAAAACCATTGTGCGCGTCTTCTCCATGATTATTCTCCCGTTTCGGCCGGTCACGCCGGAATCTCCGCCATGTACCTATATAGATAAGAGGGGATATGCTGCTCCACTTGAGACACCACGTAGCCCATCAAATGGACTCGCGGGATACTCTCCAAAATCGTTTGGGCGTTTTGCACGAGTTCCCGTCGCGTGCTGCCCATGCGAACGACCAGAATTACACCGTCGGCCTGGGGCGCCAGGACGGGCACGTCGGCTAAATTGAGCACTGGCGGCGCGTCCAACAAGATGCGGTCGTACCGCCCCCGGAAATGAACCATCAGTTCCTTCATCCGGAGCGACCCCAGCAACCGCGTGGAGCTGAGGGGCCTCCTCCCCGCCGGCATCACGGCCAACCGGTCCTCCGTCGTCCGGCGGCAGAGGGAATCCGCGTCCTCCACTTCACCGTCGAGGTAATCGGAAAGTCCGGGCCCGTCCGGCAACCCCATCGATCGGTGCGCCATGCCGCGCCTCAAGTCGCAGTCCACCAGCAAGACTCGCTCGCCGGTCTCCCGGGCTAGGGAGACGGCTAGGTTGAGCGTGGTGGTGGTCTTCCCCTCCCCCTCGATGGCGCTGGTGACCATCACGGTTTGGTAAGTCCTCTCCGGGTCCAGCCAAAGGCACGTTTGAAGGAGGCGGTATTGCTCCGCCGGAACGGAGTCGGGATCGTGGTGGGCGACGACGAAGGGAGAGACCCCGTCGTCCTTGCGTAGGACCCTGGTGATGTGGGTGACGTTTCCCTGCCGGGAGGGACCCCATTTCGACATTGCGGCCCAGCGGCCGTTCCCATTGCCGTTCGACGGGCCGGCGAGCCGCGGTCGGACGAACTCGACCCCGGTCCGCGGCGGGAGCATCTTGGGCACGTAAACGAGCTGGGACATCTTCAGGGTTTCCTTCGCGTCCCCGACGCTGCGGAAGGAAGTATCGAGGTATTCCGCCCCCAGAAAGAAAGCCAGTCCCGCGCCCATGGCCGCCGCCAAAGCGCCGAAAGCGACCTGCCACGGTTTAGGCGAAACGGGCTTAAAGGGAAGCCTCGCCGGATCGATGATCCGGAACTCGGCCCCGCCGCCCATGCTGTCCAGGCGCTTGGTCATGTTGGCGTTCTCCAGCCGCATCAACAGGGCCTGGTAAATGTCCTCGGTGACCTTCTTGTCCCGGCCCATGGACTGGAGCTCCTGGTCGGACACGCTCGTCAGCGTCGTTTGTCCCCGCCGCAACTCCTCCAATTTATTGCGCAAAGACTCGATGCGCGATTCCGCGTCCTTCAAATCGGCGGCGGCCTTTTGGTAGGCGGGATTGGCGACGGAGATTTCGCGCTTGACGGCCTCTTTCCGCTCATCGACCAACTTTCCGCGGAGCGCGGCGATTTTCTTTTCGAGCTCCCGGACCAGGGGGTGCTCGGAGCTGGAGTCCAGCAAGAGATGGCTGAGCTGGACCTCCGCCTGGGAAAGGTCTTCCTGAAGCTTCACCGCGGCGGGGTTCCGCTCCCAGGTCGATCCCGTGGCCACGGTTTTTTCCATCCGGGCCATCTGGTCCTCCAGGAGGTGACGCCGCTTGTCGGTCTCCTCCATTTCGGAAATCCATTTGTTCATCAAATACGCGCGCTCGGAGTCCTTCAATTTTCCGCTGTAGATGCGCATTTGGTCCTCGATGAATTGGACGGTGTTTTGCGCCGCCTCCCGCATGTTTTGGTGGTTCTGCTCCACCAAGAACTCGGCCGCCCGGTTGGCCAAGTCCATGGCTTTTTTTCCGTCGGAACCTTCCGCCGTGACGCGGACGAGGTTTTCGCCCTCCATCTCGATGGAGACTCGCTTCCTCAACCCGAGGACGGCTTTTTCATACCGGGCCGGATCCATCTTGGAGGCGTCCAGGCCCATCCGCTTGGAGAGCTCCACCAATCCCTCCCAACTGTTTAAACGCGCCGTCAGGGTCCGGACCCGGCCGCCCAGTTCGGGAGGCGACGGATCGTGGTCGAGGGGATTGACGGTCTCGTCCCCTCCCGCCTGGACCAGGGAGGAGGCTTGGTAAACGCGGGGCATATATCGCCAGGAGAGGGGAGACAAGGCCATGACCAATACCGCCGGCCCGGCGAACAGCTTCCACCGTCGGAAAAAGGCGGCGACGTACCCCTCCAACGTCTGAGGCATGTGGGAGGCGTCGGTCGTCATGGCACCACCGGCTTTCCCATCGCCGAAGTTCCGACGCCCACGATGGGCCCCAGGATCCGTCCGACGAACGACGCCAACCCGTCCAGGATCGTCATGGGAACGACCACGGTGTCCCCGGGCTGAAGGACGATGTCGTTCTCGAGCCGTCCTCGATAAAAGATTTTGTACAAATCCACGTGGCGTATTTCCGTTCCGCCGTCCTCCCGGTGACGCACCACGAAGGTCCTCCAGAGGGCCGCCCGATCGGTGGGCATGCCCGCCAGCACGACGGCGCCCCGGAGGGTCACCAGTTTTTCCTTCATGACGTATTTCCCGGGAATGGTCACGGCTCCCAGCACGTACACCACCCGGCTGTTGTATTCGACGACGGATACTTCCACCTGGGGGTTCTCGATGAACCGTCCGTAAATGGATTCCAGCTGGTCTTCGATATCCTTGGTCTCCATGTTCTGAACCTTCAGCTCCCCCGCGAACGGCAGCTTGACCCATCCCCAGGGGTCCACGACGGAGGTGGCTTCCATCTCGGAATGGTCCTTGACGTGGACCCGGATGACGTCGTCGGGCCCCACGCGAAGGGCGGCGGCTTTTTGTTTTTGGATCACTTCTCCGGGCGCGGTCTGTTTTTCCGCCGCCGCCTTCGGCTTCCGCTGTTCGACTCGGGCGGCCGGTTTCGGAGCCCTCGGCTCGACCCCGAACGAAAGGCGGAGCGACACCATTTGGATGCGCTCGCGCAACGCGGGATGGCTCGGCTCGGCGAAGGCGTAGTCCAGTTCCAGTTCGTTCTTTCCGAAACGCAGGGGTTTGAGGCCGACGCCTCCCGTCCATTGGGTCCGACCGACTCCGAGGCGCAGAGCGAAACGATGGTCCAAGAACCACCGCTCCAGGCCGCCGCGGGCCTCCCAGGTTCGGTCGAATTGGGTCTGGGCCGCGTCCAAGGCCAACAGGGTGTCGTCGTCCGGCCGCCACGCCGCGCCCGCCCCCGTCCGGGGAAAGAGGCTTTGGTCGGAGCCCGGGGTCACCCTCGGGCGGTTCACGTCGCGGACCGCAGCTCCGACGGAAAAGCAGCGGTCCAACTCATAAAGAACTCCCGCGTCGACCCCTCCCGAGGAACGCTGGCCGAGGCCGTTCCCTTGAAGGGAATTGTTGAGGTATTTCGCGTTGACCCCGAAGGCCAAACGGTCCGACCACGGAAGCGTCAGGGTGCTGGAGAGGTTCAAGGCCACCGCGCTTTCGCTCCGCGCGCTGGAGGAGGAAGAATGGGTCCACCAAAACCCGGCGTCGGCCGCCGGACCGGAGATCGCCCCCGACATCGCGCCCGAAAAGAACGACCGATCGGCTTCCCCCTCGGGACCGTGGGACTTCCCGTACGACAAGGCCGTCTCGGGCCCCGGGCGATGCATGGTCGCGGGATTGCGGAAGAGGGTTTCCGCCCCGTCCGTCACTCCGATGGAGGCGTCGCCCATCGACAGAGAACGCGCTCCCCAGGCCTCGTCGCGGAATTCCGCGCGAAGAACCGCACAGGGACTGAAAACAAGAAATAGGAAGAGGAGGGGACGGTTCTTCATTTGAGCGCGAAGGGGTTCCGCAAACGGCCCGCCGAATTGAGCAATCCGAACACCCATCCGGACGTCAACGCCCGGCGGAACCGCTTCGCGCTTCTCATCGTTTCGACAGACACCCCCAAAGCGCAGGGGATCGTTCCTAAAAGGATTTTTATGTCCGCGGCCAAGGACGCTCGTCGGAGATAGAATCGGTCGTAACGGAGCTTCCGCTTGACGTCCGCCAAGTCCCTGTCCGCCCGATGGCGGATCTGGGCCAGGCCGGTTAACCCCGGTTTCAGGAACAGCCTCCGCTCATATCCCGAAACGCTCTTCCTCAAATCGGAAACGAATTCGGGCCGCTCCGGTCGGGGACCCACCAGGGTCATGTCGCCCAGGAGGACGTTGATCAACTGGGGGATTTCGTCCAAATGGGTCCTTCGGAGAAAATCTCCCACCCGCGTCACGCGGGGGTCGCGGGCCCGGCACCAAACCGCCCCCCCCTCCCGCTCGGCGTCCGCCCGCATGGACCGGAACTTTAGGATGCGGAAGCATCGTCCGGACAAAGAGCACAGCCTCCGTCCATCGTCCGGACACGCCGCGTCCCCCGTCAACATCCCGACGAACCATTGTCCGGCTCGGCGGTCCCGCGCGGTCCTTCGGTTCCGGCCGACTCTCACTTGGGAATAAAAGACGGAACCTTTTGAATCTATTTTAATGAGGAAGGAAATCAAAACGATCGCGGGGAACAAAACCGCCAGCATCAAGGATGAGACGGCGATATCGAAAACCCTTTTAGAAATGGAACTGGCGAAACGGACCGCCTTTTCCCGTTCCCAAAATTCACCGACGTTTTCCCGATCGATGGAAAAACCGGATGCGGCCGGCGGCGACCGCCGAACGAAGGTGTTCCGGGAGTCTTCCTTCTCGAGCAACGGGGACCCATTCATCCGATCGACCTCCTGTCTTCCTTTTTCGAACGTCAGCCTCTTTGATTGGGTAAATTTTATGAGGTACGTGCGAGCCCCGTTATCGGTGAGGTTCCTGATTCTTGAACGGGGGGGAAACCGGGATCGCCTTACCGGTGGGTTACGGGAAACGCCTCCGGGGAAACCCCGGGGGGATCGACGGGCGGGGAGACCGGCGGAGGAAGGAAGCCTCCGTTGGAAAACTTGAATGTACAGAAGAAAGGACAAGGGAGATTGACCCTTGTCCTTTCCAGCCGACACCCGGAGGATCCTTCTTCAGCCTTCTCCTCCGGATGGACGGCTTCATCCCGCAACGGGGATGCGCCGCTAATTCGCCGCCAGCTCTTTCATCCGACTCGGTTTCCCTTTTTCGCTCTGCGAAGAAACGGCCCCGGCGCTCGAACCATGACGCTCGTCATGTTCCATAGAAGCCGAGGGCGATTCCGGCATGGAACTCGAAGGACCGAACACTTTCTCTAGTTTATGGAAATCCCCATGAGGTTGAACCGCCTCCCGCACGTCCATCAGCCTTATATCATCCCCCCAAAAATAAACCATTTGTCCGTTCATCGCCGTTCTCCCTTCCCCCTGGATTGACTCGGTTGCACCACCTGGGACTTCTCCAAACCCGCGTTGCCGGTTGTTTCCCCGCCTTCAAATCCTACATCGAAAAGCGAAACCGGTTCATCGGCGTCTTTCCCGATTTTATCCCCGGGAAAACAACCGGCCCGGACCCGGGGAGCGAAATCCCTCATTCCACCGTCACGCTCTTGGCGAGGTTCCGCGGTTGGTCGACGTCGCAGCCCCGCAGAGCGGCCACGTGGTAGGCCAGCAACTGGAGGGGGATGATCGTCAGGAACGGGGTCAAGAATTCATCCGTCCGCGGAACCCGCAGGACGAGGTCGGCCTTCGTTCCGACCTCCCCGTCGTACTCGTCGGCGACAGCGATCACCCGGCCTCCCCGGGCTTTTACTTCCTCGATGTTCGAGATCATTTTTTCGCTGACGGAGGACCGCGGGGCGATGGCCACGACCGGCAAGTGATTATCGACCAAGGCGATCGGCCCGTGTTTCAACTCGCCGGCCGGATACCCTTCGGCGTGGATGTAGGAGATTTCTTTCAGCTTCAACGCCCCTTCCAAGGCGACGGGATAATTGAGGTGTCGGCCCAAATACAGGAAGTTGTTCTCGCGGTACACCGAGCGGGCGACCTCCTCGACGGCGGCGTTCCCGTCGAGGGCGGTTTGGATCAAGTCGGGCAGACGGTTCAGCTCCCGCAGCAGCGCCTTCAACCGGTCCTCCGAAAGGGTTCCCCGGCTCCGGCCCACGTGGAGGGCGAGCAAGAAGAGGGCGGTGAGCTGGCCCATGAAGGCCTTGGTGGAAGCGACCCCGATCTCGGGACCACAGCGGGTGTGAAGGGTATAGGCGGCGTCGCGCGTCGCCGTGGCCCCCACGACGTTGCAAACGGCTAAGGTGGGGAGCCCTTTCCGCTTCGCGTTCCGAAGCGCCGCCAGGGTGTCGGCGGTTTCGCCGGACTGGCTGACGGCGACCACGAGGGAGCCGGGCGCCGGGTCGAACCGCCGGTAGCGCATTTCGCTGGCGATCTCCACGTCGCAAGAAACGCCGGCGAGCTCCTCCATCCAATAGCGCCCCACCAAACCGGCGTGGTAGGACGTGCCGCAGCCCACCAGGCACACTTTGGGGAGAGTTCGCGCGACCTCCAACGGAAGGGATTCCTCCAAATTCAGGAGGCCCGCCTCCGCGTCGAACTTTCCCCGGATCGTGTTGCGAACCGTGGCGGCTTGCTCATGGATTTCCTTGAGCATGAAATGTTTGTGACCGCCCTTCTCCGCCGTCCGGGCGTCCCATTCGATCCTCTTCGGCGTCCGGGCGACGCGGCCGCCGGCGGAGTCGAAAATCCGCGCTCCTTCCTTCCCGACGTCGGCGATGTCCCCGTCCTCCAGGTAGATCACCCGGCGGGTGCGGGGCAACACGGCGGAAACATCGGACGCCGCGTACATCTCGTTATCGCCGATCCCCAGGATCAGGGGCGAATCCCGCCGGGCCGCGATGAACCGCTTGCGTTCACGGGCGGAAAAGACCACCAGCGCGTAGGAACCCCTCACCGTTGCCAACGCTTTTTTCACGGCTTCCAGGAGGTCTCCTTGATAATGGTCCTCGATGGCGTGGGCCAGGACCTCCGTGTCGGTCTGGGATTTGAAACGATGGCCGGATTTCACCAGGGCGTCCTTGAGTTCGCCGTAATTTTCAATGATGCCGTTGTGGGCGACAAAAATGTTGTTGTGGCAGCAGGCGTGGGGATGGGCGTTTTCCTCGGAAGGCCGCCCGTGAGTGGCCCAGCGGGTGTGCCCCAGCCCGAGAGTGCCGGAGACGGGCTCTTTACGGAGGAGGTTTTCCAGCGCGGAGAGCTTTCCGGCGGCCCGGCGCAGCTCAACGGGACCGCCGTTTAAAACGGCGACGCCGGCGGAATCGTAGCCGCGGTACTCCAGCCGGCGCAAGCCTTCGACCAAAAAATCCGCCGCTTCATTTTCCCCGACGTAACCTACGATTCCGCACATAATTAATTCCCCCTCCGTCTCCGGTGTGCAACGAAGATAAGTTTACGCGCGGGGAGGATCGGCCGTCATCGGAGGGAATGCTGATTATTCTTCCGGGAAAATACCGGTGCCGGCCTCGGAACAATCCGGGAGAATCAAGGAAGGGGAATTCGGGAAAAAAGGGATGGCTAAATCCGACCATTCATGCGCTTTGACTTATTGTTCCCCCTCCTTTGTAAGGAGGGNNCCCCTTACAAAGGGGAGGGAGAAATGCAAATTCTCAACTTCGCCCCGCAGGGTTATTGAACCGTCTTGGGGCTAACGCTTCATGAGCTCGAGGGCGATCCGGCGGGCTTTTCCCATATCGACCTTGCCGATACCGAGGAGTGGCCATTCGTCGACGGCGAACACGTTGCGCCGGTCGGGCACCCAGAGGGGAGGCAACCCCGAGGCCGCGAGGCGCGCCAGGAGCGCGTCCGCGTCGCCGGGGAAATTGTTGTGGAGCACCACCAAGGATTCTCCCTTCCGCGAGTCCGGAACGGAAGTGACGAAGAACCTTGCGTCCGGCTCGCCGGACAGGGCCTTGATCCTCTCCTCGATCAGCACGTGAGGCGCCATTTCGCCGCCGATTTTGGAGAAACGGGAAATCCGGTCGATGATCTCGACGAACCCGTCCTCGTCCACGGCGGCGATGTCGCCGGTCTCGTACCACCCGTCCCGCACGACCTCCGCCGTGGCTTCCGGCATCCCCCAGTAGCCCTTCATGACGTT
>PMLF01000247.1 GCA_003158755.1 Elusimicrobiota bacterium
GGGGGACCTGAAGACACCCACCGGCGCCGCGATCCTGGCCAGGACGCTTTCGTAACTCTTGAGGAAGGGAAGGATCAACCCGGGGGAATTGAAAATGAACGTCCCGGAGGGATCCCCTCCAAAATGGATGGAATAGGCCTCTTCAAGGAAAGGGATCGCGTCGGCGTACTGGGACAGATTTTTTCCGAATCCGAGGATGTAATGACCGTTTTCATTCTCCACATCGAAGTAGAGAATCCGCTCGGGAATGGGGGGCTTCTTTTTCGCCTCGTCGTCCGTATCCAAACGCCGGACCATGGCCCCCAGGTCGTTCAGGGCGGACCAAACCGAGCTCTTCACCCGGGCCTGGAACAGGGGGGTCCTCATTTCGAGGAAAGGTATTTCGCGGGCCGACTCCCCTTTCTTCCCCCGCAGTCTCTCCCAAACCATCCGGTACATCGCCCTGAAAAACAACCGGTCATCGTCCCCGTCCACGCCGAATTTCACGAAAAGGGACTCCCATCCGGGCAGGTCCAAGGAACCCGGCGCCGACGGGGCTGGATCGGACCTCAAAAATAACTCTTCCAACCGGTCCAGAACTGTCGGATCGCCGAACAACGCCGTGCGGCCGGACCCCGGCTTTCTTTCGACGGAGGAAGCCGGTTTCTCGCGTACCCGGAGCACGCCCAGCGGCGCCGACGTTCGGGCCAAGGCCTCCAAATATTCCCTCATGACGGCGATGAACTCCTCGCGGGATTTGTAATAAGGATCGATCGAGGAAAAAGCCTCTTGAAGGAAAGGGGCCGCCCGACCGAATTCCCCCGCGAGAAAAGGCGACAATTTCAAGGCTTTCCCGTCTCCGTCATTTTCCACATTAAAAATATAGAACTGGTTGGGAAGGGATTCAAAAGCCTCCGGCGCCGTCTCCATTTCCTGAACGAATCCGGCCGTTTGGTTCAGGGCGATCCAAACCGACGTCCTCACGTCCGACTGAAACCGCCGGTCGCGAAAAACATTAAAATTCATTCCCTTATCGTCCCAACCGCTCGGCCGCCCGTCGATTTTCCGGACTATCCATTCCAAAAACCGCTCCAATTCTTTAGAAACCTCCCGATCGTTCCCGTCAACGGACCAAGCGCTTCGTTTCCCGAGCATTTCCCAAACCATCCGGTACATCACCTTGAAGAAGATCGTTTCCCCGTCGTTTTCCAGGCGGAATCGCCTCAAAAAGGAATCCCAACCTTCCCCATCCAAATCCTCCGGGGAAGGTTTGGCCGTCCCCGCATCGAGGAAATACCTCTCCAATTTATCGATCACCGACGGAGAGCCGAACATCGTCGGCGCCTCTCTCTTGACCGCCGATTTCCGAAAGGCCCGGGCCTTCTTTGAACGGCCCGAAGCCGTCGCCCGCGCGGGCGCGAACCCCAGCATTTTGATCGCGCCGTATTCGGAAACAACGCCCGCCCTCATCAGGTAATAAACCAGGTTCTGCCAACAGTGNNGGAGTGAATCGGTGGCCACCGCCGCCACGATTTGTCCTCCCCCCGCCAGGGCCAGGGCGGGCGATCCGGGAGCAGCCAAACGTACCAACCGGGTCAAAAGGGCGGCCGTTTTTACCTGCGCGCCCCTTTGCCCCGCCCGGATCCACTCCGTCACCGCTCTCATGTCCCGCCCGCCGTGGAGCGCGTCGATCTCCGCCTGCGTTCCCGTCTCGTAGAGCGTTCGTTCGTTGACGGCGGCCACCGCCAGGATGGAGGTTAGGGGCCGAACCAAGGCCAACACCAACAACCCCGCGATAGCCCACCCCGGCGAATGCGAAACCATTGCTGTCCACAACATCTTCCCCGCCGCTAATCCGAAGATCACCCGCCCCAATAAATCCGACCCCTCCGTCGTCGCGCGGCGGGGTTTCTTTTCTTTTCCGGACGATTGCGCCGAGCCGCCCGCGTGAGTCGCGGACAAAGAAGGGAGACCAAATCCACGAGCGGCGAGGACCGCTCTTACCAATTCATCATTGCGTTCAATGGGAGCCGGGGGCTTCGTTACGAACTCTGCAAGAAGACCGCGAACGTTCCCGCGAAGGCCTTTATTTAAGTTCAACTCCGCCGAACAGGCGGCCTGAATCTTTTCCCGAAACTCCCCGGGCAATTCCGACAGGAACGATCCCTTGGAAATCTCCGGGCTCCGCAACGCCTTAATCGTTCGTTGGATGGACAATCGGTCGCCGCCGCGGGCGGCGGCGATGATTTCCGCGATTAAAACAGCCTCCGCCGGATCCTCCCTTCCCCCCACGATGCGCCGCCAGAGGTCCGCCTCGCTTTCCCCGCCCTTTCGCGCCAGGATTCCGAGCAGGCGGAGAGTCTCGTTCACGTCCAAATCGAAAGCGGGAACGCCGAACGCGACGCCCTCGAGAGTCTTCCGGATATCCGTCGGGGTCAAACCGCCCTGGCCTTTCGTCGCCTCATGGAGGAGCGCGGCGGCGACGGTTTCCCTCGTCGTGGAACGGCCGGTCCCGAGCGAACCAACAACCATCAGGGAGCGAGCCAATAAGGCCCCTTCATCCCGCTTGCCCCGATAGCGCCGCTCGACCAAACCATAGAGGGCCGTCAACGTTACCCGGCTCATGGGGAGGTAAGGACTTGCAAAATCGCCCCCTGCCGAACCCTTTCTATATTTCTTCAACTCGCTTAATTTGCCCTCCAGGAAGGTACCCGGCATTTCCAATTCATCAACGCGAGCCCTCAACTGGAGGTCAAGTTTCTCCACTTCAACGGAACCACGGACCAGGTTCTCCAAATCGGTGGGGGTGATTAACTGCACCGGATCGAACTTCTTCGGTTTTTCCTCCTGTTCTTCTTTTTTCACGGCGGGGTCAAACCGGCCGACGTATCTCTTCTTTCCTAGAGCGCTCACGAGTTGATCGTAAGCCTCTTCCACTTCCCGCCCTTCGGAAATCAAATGGATGCCCACGCCGGAAAGATGATGCGTCTCGACCCAACGGGCCGCGGAACT
>PMLF01000229.1 GCA_003158755.1 Elusimicrobiota bacterium
CCGGGAGGCGCTGGGGGGGTGGATGCCCGGCTATAAATATTTTTTCAATCGTTCCCTGACGATGTTGGAGAACTTGATCATGGGGCTCAATCTGGGAGAGACGCACAGCGGGTTCCGCGCCTACTCCCGGCGCGTCCTCGAAACGGTCCCCTGGGAACAAAACTCCGACGACTTCGTCTTCGATCAGCAGTTCATTGTCCAGGCGCGGCACTTCGGGTTCCGCTTGGGCGACGTTCCCGTTCCCACGCGGTACGGCTCGGATGCCTCCTCCATCAATTTCCGCCGGAGCGCCGTGTACGGGCTGGGCACTTTGTGGACCCTCTTCCGCTGGATGCTGCATTGCGCGAGGATATGGCCATGCGGCCTATTCGCCCCCAAGTCCTCCTGATCCTTTACGCCGCCGTCGCGGCGGGTTTGGCCGGGTTCTACTTCCTGCAATATCCCATCCCCTCTTTCTTCCTGCGGGTGAGGGAGATCGGTTCGGTTTCAGCGGGGGTTCTCCTGGCGGCGCTCGTCGGAGCGAAAGTTTGGCGCTGGCTTCGGTGGCCTGATCCCGACGGACCGTCGGAACGGTTCCTTTTCAGCGTCGGAGCGGGTTTGCCGGTCCTTTCGCTCGGGCTCCTGGTTTTAGGGACGGCTGGTTTTTTCCGGACGGGTCCCATCCTGGTTTTCTTGACCGTAGCGGGAGTTCTTTCCGCCGGAGAGGGAACGCGGTTTTGGCGGGAGAAGCGGGGCCTGCTCCGGGACGCCGGGCGGGGTTGGGGGATGGCAGCCGGTTGTGCGGCGGTTGTCGCCCTGGCGGCGGCGCTCTTGTGTGCTTTCGCGCCGCCCACGTATTACGACAGTCTCGTCTATCACCTGGCCCTTCCGGCGAAGTACCTCCGGGAAGGGCGCGTGGGCTTCGTCCCGTTCAACCAATACGCTCAATTCCCTCAGAACATGGAAATGATCTTCGGCGCGTTCTTGGCGTCGGCCGACGACGTGTCGGCTCAGACCTTCAACGTCTTTTTGGCGGGTTTCACCGCCGTGGCCCTGGCGTTGGCCGGACGGCGGGAGGAGTCCCCCGGGCCTCGCTGGGACCTCTTGCTCTTCGTCGCCGCGCCTTGCACACTGCTCCTTTCCACGGAGACCTACGTGGAAACCCCCATGGCCTTCGCCGTCACGTTGGCGTTGATGGCGTCGGTTCGGGCCGTCGAGGGGGGCGATCGGCGATGGTGGGCGGCGGCGGGACTCTTCGGCGGGTTCGCGGCGGGGGTGAAATACACGGGCGTCTTGACCCCGGCGATCCTGTCGCTCCTGGCTTTGGGGTGGCCCCGCGAACGCTCGTTCCGCTCGCGGGCGGCGGACGCTTTGGCGGTGGGAGGGACGTCGTTCTTGGTTTTCCTTCCTTGGCTCGTCAAGAACGCCGTCCTCACCGGCGGCAACCCCGTGTTCCCTTTCCTGCCGTCCTTTTTCCCGGCGAAAAACGTTTTTCTGTCGACGGAGTCCGCCCGGGCCTATTTCCAAGTCCTCGACGAATACAAGGGGTCGAGCGGATTGTTGTGGGAGCTCTTCGTCATGCCCTTTCGCGTGGCGACGGACGCCGCTTCCTTCGGGGGCGGGTACGACGTGACGGGAGATCTTGGTTGGGCTCTGCCCATGATCCTGTTCCCTCTGGGGTTCGTCCTTTGGAAAGGAGAGAAACGCTTTCGGTTCCTGGCGGTCTACGTCTTGGCTCACGCCCTTTTGTGGGGGGCTTTGCGTCCGGTTCTGCGTTTTCTATTTCCGGTATTTCCGGCGGTGTGTCTTCTGGCGGGGGGAGGGTTCCGCCGGGTGCTTTCCGCTGTTCCCGCCGTCGGACGAAGGATCGCGTCCATCGGCGCGGCTCTTTTCCTCGTCTCCAACGGGATCCTTTTCTACGGAGTGGAAAGCGTTCGGGACCCGCTCCCCGCCGCCATCGGTTGGTGGGAGACCCGGGACCAATACCTTTCCCGGAAGCTGACGGGGTACGCCGCGGACGTTTGGTGCGACCGGCATTTGCCGGCGGAGAGCCGCCTCCTCCTCATCGGCGACCAACGCGGCTATTATTGTCCGCGCCGGTACCTCGCGCCGATGGCGCTCCTTCCGACGCCCCTCAAGGGCTGGGCCGACGGCCTGCCGGACGGAGAGGCGTTGCGCGGGAAACTGGTAAAATTGGGCTTCACCCACCTGTTCTTCGCTCGCCGCGAGGCGGAGCGCCTGAAGAGCTACCGGGTCCTGGACCTGACCCCGTCGGGCCGGCGGGCGTGGGAAGACCTCCTAGCCCGCGGGCGGGAAATCTATCGGGACGGAGACGTGAGCGTCTATGATCTCGGCCGTTGAACTTCTATTCATCGCTTTCAGCTCCTCGTTGGTCCTGGCCCTCCTCTTTACGCCGATGGCCCGCCAGGTCGCCCTGCGATTCCACATCCTCGATCACCCATCCACGCCCATCAAAACTCATCGGGATCCGACGCCTTATCTGGGCGGAACGGCCCTCTATCTCGCGACGGCGGTCGTCCTGATTTCTTTGCGCTTCGCCACTCATTTCCCATCGGGAACGCTCCGTTCCCTTCGCGCGATTTTGATGGGCGGAGGGTTCATGGCGGCGATCGGCCTCGTCGACGACGTCAAGCCGGGCGGTCTCGATTCCCGATGGAAGTTCTTCCTCCAGGTTGTGGGCGCCCTGCTCCTCTGCTCGTTCGACATCCGCATCAAGTTCATCCATCCGGATTGGCTGGCGATCCTCTTCACGATCGTTTGGGTGGTGGCCGTCACCAACGCGTTCAACCTCATCGACATCATGGACGGCCTCTCCTCCTCCCAGGCCCTGGTGGCCGCCCCTGGATTCCTCTTCGTTGCCCTGCCCCACGAGGAAATTTACGTGAACCTTGCCGCCACGACGCTGGCCGGCGCCTGTCTGGGGTTCCTGCCTTACAATTTGTCCAGCTCGCGAAAGATATTCATGGGCGACGCGGGGAGCCTTTTCCTGGGGTTCACTCTGGCCGCGGTTTCCATGGGGATGTCCTACAGCGGGGAGAGCGACTTCGGAGTTTTGGCGCCGATCTTCATCCTGGGGTTTCCGTTGTACGACACGCTTTTCGTCTCCACCATGAGGGTCGCGCAGGGCAAATCCCCGTTCTTGGGATCGAAGGACCACTTGGCGTTGAAGCTGAAGGCGATGGGGTTGTCTCCCGCCGGGGTGGTTTTTCTCATGGCGGCCGTCGCGGGGGTGTTGTCCGTCACGGCGTTTTTCGTCACCCGGGAGCCTAATTACGTTTCCTGGTTCCTGCTGAGCGCCTTCGGCGTCGTGGGCCTCTACGTCGTGCTCCGGCTGCATAAAGTGAAAGTCCCGTGACGGCGGATTCCTTCCGGCACGATCCCCTTGGGAGGGACCGC
>PMLF01000089.1 GCA_003158755.1 Elusimicrobiota bacterium
GGTCTAAGACCCGCCCCTACGACCACACTATTGATGCTGTAAAAAAATATCCCGACCTCCGCTCGTGCTGAGCCTGTCGAAGCACTACATGTTACCGACGATCTTGGCTCACCCTTCGACGGGCTCAGGGTGAGCGGAATTTAGGGCTCCATTTTTTTGTATCCATTGGCTTCCCTTCCCGGAACTTTATCAATAAGGATCTGTTTCACGTAGGGGGGAAAACAGGGGGTGCTATGAAATACACCGTTCCTAAAGCTTGGCTGTCCGCCGTGGAACGAGGCGGCTATTGGCTGGTCCTGCTTCCTTTCGTCACGGAATGGCTGGAGGAGGGGCATTTCAATCCCACCCCTCGGGAAAATTTAACCGAACTCATCGCCGCGGCGCTGATCTTCACCTACGTTGTTCTCTTGAACCGCGCCCGTCGCCGGAGGGAGGCCCTGGAACGGGCCAGGACGGATCTCCTGCAATTGATCGTCCACGACATCAAAAATCCCATTTCGAGCGCCATGAGCGCCGTCACCTGCCTGATCCAAGGGATCGATGACCCGGGCAAGGGCCAAAAGCTTCTCAACCTCGCTCTCAACAGCTGCCGGATGGGATTGAGCCTCGTGGAAAGGATATTGGAGCTTGAACGGTTGGAAACCGACAGCCTAGATCTCCGACGGGAGCCCGTTCACGCGGAAGGGTTATTGTCCTCGTGCTCGTCCGAGGCGGCGGGAAGCGCCATGTTGTCGGAAATCACGCTCTCCGTCGAGGCGGAAAAAGGGCTGCCGGATTTCGCGGCCGATCCGGACCTGCTGCGGAGGGCCTTGATGAACCTCCTTGAGAACGCGATGAAGCACACTCCGTTCGGCGGGAGCGTCGCCTTGCGGGCCGCGCGGCGGGGCGGTTTCGTCCGCCTGGCCGTCACGGACACGGGGACCGGGATTCCCCCGGAAAAGCAAAAGGACCTCTTCCAAAAGTTCCATCGCCTTGAAGCGCAATCGCCGTCGGGCCGCCCGGGAACGGGGCTGGGACTGTATTTTTGCCGCCTCGTAGCCGAGGCGCACGAAGGAAGGGTCGAGCTGGAAAGCCAACCCGGAAAAGGCACCACCGTCGCCCTATGGATTCCCCTGCAGCCGGTCTCAAAATAAGGAATCCAGGTTCGCCGCTCTTACTCACTTTTTCCTGATCAACAAACAAGCCGCTCCCCCGTGCTTCTGGGAATAGTGCTGGTGGTAGTCCTCGGCGGGATAGAAGGATCCGGCGGGGACGATTTGAGTTGCCGCTTTATTCTTGAAGACCCCGGACTTGTCGAAGGCGGCTTTTGATTCTTCCGCGGCCCGGCGCTGGGCGTCGTCCTGATAAAAAATCGCGGACCGGTATTGCTCTCCGTAGTCCGGCCCCTGGCGGTTCACCTGCGTCGGGTCGTGTATCCTCCAAAACAAATCCAAGAGGGTCGAATAGGTCACGCGGGAGGGGTCGTACACCACCTCCACCGACTCGGCGTGGCCGGTCGTCCCCGTGCACACCTGTTCATAGGACGGCCGCGCCGTGTGCCCGCCCGAATACCCGGCCCGAGTGGATACGACCCCCGGCACGTCGTCGAAGGCCGCCTGCACGCCCCAGAAACAGCCGGCGGCGAAGGTCGCCGTCGCCAAGGGTTTTCCGCCTTTGGGACGGAAAAGGGCCGCGTACCGAGCGTAGCCTTCCTTGTCCAAATCCTCGGCGGGAATGAACCGCAGGGCCGCCGAGTTGATGCAGTACCTCAGTCCCGTCGGGGCCGGTCCGTCGTTGAATACGTGCCCCAAATGGGAATCGGACCCGGCGCTCCGCACCTCCGCGCGCACCATCCCCGCCGACGCGTCGCGTTTCTCGACGATCCCGCGGGCGTCGATCGGTTTCGTGAAGGAGGGCCATCCGCAGCCCGAGTCGAACTTGTCCAATGAGCTGAAGAGCGGCGCCCCGCTCACCACGTCCACGTAGAGGCCGGGGCGCTTGTTGTCCCAAAAGGCGTTGTGGAAGGGCGGCTCGGTGGCGTTTTCCCGGGTCACCGCGAACTGCTCCGGTGTCAACCGCTTTTTCAATTCGGCGTCGTCCATGCGAGCCTCCTCAGCGCGGATCGCCATCCAGGCCATCCAGCCGAGCAACAGAGCCACGGCGACGAACAACTTCCGCGCTTTCATATTGAATAAAACAGTCCTACCCGGGGGAAGTTCCAGGGTTTTTCAGGAGTTGGAGTCATGGCAATATCAGGAAAACATCAGTCACCCCGTCGAAGGGTGGGCGGGTTTTCGGATTTCCTTGAATTGAACATCTCCCTCCAGTTTGTCCGTCAGGCCGTTGATGAAAGCGTTGTGGAAGAAATATCGGACGGTCTTCCAGAAGCTGACCTGGGGTTCATCCAGACGGCCGGAAAATTCAACCTTGGTGCCCACCGCCTTCGTTCGGTGGTTCATGAAAATCGCCGCGGCGCCCGCGGTCAGAACCGTGCGGATCGTTTCCGCGGAGAACGTTCCCCGCTTCAAACTGACGACGTTGATGTGCCGGATCAGCGGCTTGAGGTAGCCCTTGACGTACCCGTTCGACGTTTCCATTTCGCAAAACACGTCCATCTCTCCGCTGCTCACGCCGAAACCGACGTAGCGGCGCAGGAGGTCGTTTGTCTCGACTAAATTGAAATTCCGCAGCGCGACGGCCAAGGTGAAGGCGGGCTGTGGGGTGTAGGGATTGATGTCCAGGCGCAGGAAGACGTGTCCCCCTTGGGTGGCACGGGCGGAGCCCTTCAAAGACGCCGTGAGGGTTTGGGATAAGCGGCGGCTGTTCGTCAGGTTATCCCCGATCGCGTTCACCTGGTCAAGGTAGATATCCGCCCGGGGTTCGCCGGAGGTGTCGCGGTAGTGGACGGCCCCGTCCTGTATTCGAAGGTGGTTGATGCGGAGGGGAAAGAGTCCCGTGAACACGTCGCGCCATTCCCGGACGGCTTTCTTGGGTCCGTCGAACAAGGCGCCCGTCTTGGATTTCGCTGCCTCTTCAAAACCCGTTTGAGAATCCTCTTCCGATCGTCCTTTGACGAAATTGACGACCGGGCGCGTGGCGACCATGTCGCCGACCCAGGCGGAGTGACGCAGTTCGCTCCATTGGACGGATAGGTCGAGGGACTCGACTTCCACGAAGGGAACCGCCACCAGGCCCGACGTCTTCACGATGCTCAGCCCGACGATCCGGTAAGCCCCGCGCCAGAAGCTGAGTTCAACCCCTTTCACATGTCCCGAGTAACCCGGAATCCGGCTGAGGGTCTTGTTGACATACCGTTCAATGAGGGCCGGCAAACAAAGCCGGAGGATCAAAAGGCAAGCAAGGAGGGATGAAATAATTAGAGCGGTTTTTTTCATGGGATTCCCTGGTCCGCGCGGGGTTCTTTATCTATGACACTCGACAGGGAGAAAGATAACTGTTACCTCCCGAGCAAAACCGGGATCAAACTCGAAAAGAAAGGAGTCCCATATGAAAACGAAAAAACACCTGAAGTCCCACGCGAAACATCCGGAACCCCGTCTGTCTCCGGGGATGCAGAAAACCCACGAAGTTCCCAAGTCGCATTTGCGCAAAGAGGCGCCGAGCAATACCTATTCACACAAAGAGACCGCCGGCCCGGACGCGAACGACGTCCCCGGCATCCGCAACCCTCAAGCCGTGCAAGGGGGGCTGGGCCCGACCAATCAGGACGGCGAGGGCGAACGCCAAAACGATCAGCTCGCGGAGCTAGAACAGATCGAGCCGGAAGAATAGCTCCACCACTCCTCCCGCCGCGTCAGAGGCCGCCGTAGAACCGGCCGAAGGCCCGCGCCAGCATCATGGCCATGAGCAAGGCGCCCAATCCGGCGACGAGGACGTTTCTTGTCCGTCGCAGCTCGAACCGTCCGACCCGGCAGAGGAGCAGGTAGCCGATCGTCAGGTTGAACGCTCCCCAAAGGACGTTCACCATCGCGGAGGAGAGCCCTTGCCCTGGCGGAGCAGCGAAAGGGCTTTGAAACGGATGCCCCGTGATGCCGCTGACGAAATGGGGAACCCCGTTAGCGAGGAAGGCCCCGCCGAAGAAATAGGAAACGTGATGGTACCAGCGCATGTGGAATCCTCCTTCATTGTTGTAATCGAAACACAACCTCTGAAAACAGGTATCCAGGGAATTTTTGCAAAATTCGAAGTATATTCCCTCCCCTTTGTAAGGGGANNCCCCTCCTTACAAAGGAGGGGGGAAAAAAGACGAGCGTAAATTACCGTCGATGTTTAACCGGACAGTTGAGATCTCTGAATAGTCGAGAAATTCTGTCATATCCGGAAGTTCCTCCCTCCCCCATTCATGGGGGAGGGTCGGGGAGAGGGCGAGCCGAAGCGACATTGCCGCTGCCATTACTCGCGCACGATCTTGATCCGTGAAGACAAACTTGGGAATCTGGGGACGACTTGTCCCAGATTCCTTATATTGAATTACCAAATGAGAAAAAACAAACCCCTTCACGAAGGGAGGTCGGCGACGGTCATCGCCATCGCCGGTTCATATCGGGGCTGGTACCCGTATTTCTTCGGGTTCCGCCCGACCTGGACCGCGGCGACGAACCGGGGGACGTATAACCTCGTCTCCGCCGGGAAGGCGGCTCTTTTCTTGGCGAGGACCGCGGTGACCACCGCCGTGCCGCAATTGTAAGCGGCCAGGGCCGACGTCCAATCACCGCAATTCGCGCGCAGGTCTTTGAGGTGCCTCAACGCGGCGCGCGTGGACTTCACGGGGTCCAACCGCTCGTCCACTCGATCGGATACCTCCAAACCC
This sequence comes from Elusimicrobiota bacterium, assembly GCA_003158755.1. Classification (GTDB taxonomy): domain Bacteria; phylum Elusimicrobiota; class Elusimicrobia; order FEN-1173; family FEN-1173; genus FEN-1173. The sequence continues at coordinate 4,811 of PMLF01000089.1, forward strand.
ATCACCCGGGCCGTCTGGGGCATGAGCTGCCAGAGCCCCGCCGCCCCCGCCCAAGAAACGGCCGTCGGGCTGTATTCGCTTTCCACCATCGGCAGATAAAATAGGTCCGGAGGCAGGCCTTCCTCCGCCAACACTCCGAGGATCATGCCGCGGTAACGCCCGGAACGTTCCAGCGCGCGAAGGACGGCCGCCCGCCTCCACCGGATGGTGAAGAAGTCCGTCTGATCCGCCGCGAAACCGTCGTTCATCCCCGTCCGAATAATTCGCTCCGGAACGAGCGATATAGGCAGCTCCCCGCCCCCGGAAACGACGGGGGTTGAGAAAACGAGGCCCAGCAACAGCGCGATGCGCAACGTCACGGCTTCATCCTCCCTCCCGATCAAAACTTTCGACATTTCCTTCCCGCAGGAGCTTTCTGATTTGATTAGGACAACTCGGTGCTTCTTCCGGTTACAGAGGCGCCTCCGTAGAACGGTCGAGGTCGGGGGCGGCCGGATTCCCGGGGAGCGATAATTTTACCGAGGCGCGTTACCTTTTCCGATGGAGGAGTGTCCTAATTGATAGCAAGTGGAAAGAGGCTCATCATGTTTACCACGGTTATAATCGGGATCGGCGTCGGGTTGGCGGCGCAATTGTTAACGGCGGGGGAAGGTTTGGGCGGCATATTCGCCGGCATGTTCCTGGGTACCGGAGGATCCATAATTGCTGGATTCGTCGGCCGATATGTCGGATGGCATCCGCACGGAACGTCGGCCGGATACATCAGTTCCGCGACGGGCGCGTTGGTCATGTTGGTGGTTTATCGTTTCGTCGTGTAAAGATGCGAGGGTTGATCCGGCGGGTGGATGAAGCCCTCCGGGGAGGCGGAAAAATGAAGAAGCCTTTCTTTGGATTAATGCGTCTGGCGGTGGCGTTCGGGTTTATCTTCCCGACGATGGCGAGGTCGGAGGTGTCCGTAAGCGTTTCGTTGCCTCCCGTCATCGTCTTCGCCTCGTCTCCGGAGATGGCCGTATTTCCCGATTCGGACATCTATTTCGTTCCCGGCGTGGAGGCGGACCTCTTTTTTTACGAAGGATGGTGGTGGCGTCCGTGGGAAGGGCGGTGGTACCGCTCTAGGGACTACCGCTCGGGATGGGCCTATTACCAGAGCGTTCCGACTTTTTACCGGCACATACCGTATGGCTGGCGGAACGACTATCGGGATCATCGTTGGCAAGGGCATCCCTGGAACTACCAACGAATACCAAACCAACAAGTTCAAACCCATTGGAGCGGTTGGGAAAAGAGCGGGCATTGGAAAAACCAAAATATTGTGGGTGCGCCGGGGCCGGTCTCCCGGCCGGCAAGCCGGGCGACCGTCAACTCTCCGCGACCGATCCAACCCTCCCGAACGGCTCAACCCGCGCAAAAAGTAAAACGGTCTCGAAAGGTCAAGCGGACTCAAAATGTTCAACCGGTTCGAAAGGAACCGCCGACCCGGGAAGTCCAACCGGCCGCCCGGCAGGAACAGCCTTCCCGTGAGGTCCAACCGGCCGCCCGGCAGGAACAGCCTTCCCGTGAGGTCCAACCGGCCCGAATGGAACAACGACCCTCCGAGCCGAAACAATCCGGGGAGCATAATTCGGGCCGTGAACACAGATGATGAAACCAATCACATTCTGCCGACGCTGGACGTCGTATGCTCCGAAGGCAACCGGCCGAAGATGAAAGACGGCTTCCAAGACCTGAGGAGCGGGGGTGCGCCGGTCCCATTTACGGCGGGGAACCAACCCGGCAAGAGTCGGCAGGGAGGCGTATGTGCCGGTTTTTGTTGTGTAATAGTCTTCCCGATTCGATGGCGGGAGGAAGAATCAATTGAAGAACGCCGGCGGAATTGAAATTTACGAAAACCTGAAGGAAATCGTCGATCCGCGACGTTCCTGCCTTGTCGTTTGGGATGTGCAGAACGGGCTGGTCGATCGGATATTCAACAAAGAAGAGTTCCTGACCGCTCTGAAAAAAATCGTCGATGGGCTGAGGGGGAAGATCCCGATCATCTATTCGATGATCACGCCCCCGCCCCGGGAGTTCGCGTCGTCGTGGAGCCTCTATTCGATGCTGAGGCGGTTCAACGTGAAAGAACTTAAGGATCTGCCGGCCTTCATGCCGCCGGGATCGAAAGAGCGGGAGATCCCCCCAAGCATCGCGCCCGCGCCCGGCGATGTCGTTTTGGAGAAGCCCACGGCGAGCTTCTTCGTCGGTACGAACTTCGAGAACTTGATGCGCAACCGCAGGATCTCGACCCTGATCTTCACCGGGATCGCCACCGAAATGGGCGTCGAGTCCTCGGCGCGGGACGCCTCCAACCGGGGGTTTTACCCGGTGATCGTCTCGGACTGCGTCTCGTCCTCGGATAAAGAGGCTCACGAGAGGTCCTTAAAGAACCTGGCCAAAATCGCCATCGTCGAGAAGTCGGAGGAAGTTTTGAAAAGCGTGGAAGGAGCACTCGTTTAGGCCAAAAAGGATGAACAAATACCGTGGTGCGATTCCTCCTCCTTGTTTCTATGGATGGTGACGTCCGTCCGCCGAAAAGGGAGGAAGGACCTCCGGCTCCATGTTCCCGCTGAGAGTCCATCGGTTGCTGTTATTTCTTCTCTTGGCGCCCGTCGTCGTTTTCGACGCGGTGTGCGGAGTCCGTCTGAGGGAGCTCGCCCGGCGGCGGACGGACATAAAAGTGGAATACAGCCAAATCAACAGTTTTTATTCCGGTATCCTTTCCGTTGATAATTGGAAACAAATCCTCCAAAAGATTGTGAATCGCCGGATCACGGATTTCACGTTCAGCAAGGAACAGGAAGAGGTGCTGAAATTCGAAACAACGATCGTGCTGAACGTCCTGCTCACCGAAGCGGAAGATAAATTCGCGCAAGATTCCAAAAAGAGGGCGTTCGGAGGGATCCGGTCCCGGTTCGAGAAATCGTTCGTCGAAAAGACCCGGAAGGACTTGCCCGAGTTCGCCCGGTCCATCGACGACGAAATCGCTAAGCCGTCGAACATGAATAAACTGAAGGCTCTCGCGCGCAAGCAATTCAACGTCTACGCCGCCCTCACCCACGACGACGGCGACGGCGCGGAGCGTTTAAAAGCGTTATTGGCCAAATACCACGCCGCGAGCATCGATGAATTCAACGCGACCGTCGACAAGGCGATCGCCGCGTTGGATGAGGAGAGCGGGCGATACACGCTCGTCCTCTTGGGGAGCGCGCTGGTGTTCCTTTTCGCCTGGTGGGCCGTGCGGAAGAGTATCGACCTTCATCACCCGTTGTTCATGCTGTCGGTCGCGTTCGCTTTCGTCCTGCTGCTGACGAGCCTGGCGATCCCCATGATGGAGGTCGACGCCCGGATCAAAAGCCTGGATTTCACCCTGATGGGCGAAAAGATGCATTTCAACGATCAGGTGCTTTACTACCGGAGCAAGAGCCTCTTGGAGATGGTGCGGATATTGATGGCGTCGGGAGAGGCCGATTCCATGGCGGTGGGGGTTCTGATCCTTTTGTTCAGCATCCTATTCCCGGTGACCAAGCTGGTGGCCACGGAACTCTATCTGCTGGGCGGCGAAAAAATAAGAAAGTCCGCCCTGGTCGATTTCTTCGCCTTCAAATCCGGCAAGTGGCACATGGCCGACGTGACGGTCGTGGCGATCTTCATGGCTTACGTCGGATTTCGAGGGATCGTGAACAACCAGCTTCAAAACCTGAACGTAACGTCCGGAAGCCTGGAAAGCATCGCCACCAACGCCTCCTCTCTTCAGCCTGGTTTCGTGGTCTTCACGACCTTCGTGCTTTACGGCCTGATCTTGTCGGAAATATTGAAACGGATCATGGAGGAGGAAAACATCGCCGAGTCCGCATAACCAATATTCGTAACTTTTCAGGGGTAGGTGCGGAGCGCTCTTGAGCGGGGTGAACAAACCGGGCGTCCGGACGTTATAAGTGGATCACCTTATTGGAGGAACGCGATCATGGCCTTGAGCAAACGCACGCTTGGACGTCAGGGGTTGGAAGTGTCGGCCATCGGCCTGGGGTGCATGGGGATGAGCCAGTCCTACGGTGTCCGCAACGATCCGGAATCGCTTGCCACCATCGATCGGGCGCTCGAGCTCGGGGTGACCTTCTTCGACACGGCCGAGGTTTACGGCCCCTACACCAATGAAGAACTCGTCGGCGAGGCGCTGTCGCCGCTGCGCGAGCACGTGGTGATTGCCACCAAGTTCGGCTTCGATCTGACCTCCGACCCGCGCGGCATGAGCAGCGGGCCTCGCCTCGATAGCCGGCCGGAGCATATCAAAGAGGTGGCGGACGCTTCGCTCAAGCGGCTGAAGATCGATGTCATCGATCT
>PMLF01000188.1 GCA_003158755.1 Elusimicrobiota bacterium
CGCCTTGGCGTTCCTGCGCTCCGGGGCGGGATCGAACGCGACGATTCACTTCACGGATTCCATCGTCCTCTCCCAGGGCAAGGACGGCGCCTTCGAAGTCCGGGATGCGAAATTCGAGATCAAGTCCATCGGTGATTTTATCGCGATGCTCTTCAACAAAGGTTCTCCCTTGGGGAAGGATTCCGATATTGAGCTGGGCATCCTCCTTCAAGAGCTTCAGAAGAACCGAGACCTCAAGCTGTCCGACGCCGGCTTGAAATACGAGCTCACCGCTCAACCCGACGGCTCCCGCCAACTCCTCATCGAATCGAACGGAAAGACCATCGACGGGTTCAAGGCCATCGGCCCCGAGGGCAAAGCCCGATTGAAGGCGATCGCCGACGCGCGGGCCGAGATCGACACCGTGATCACACCCCGCCTTCAGGAGCTTGAGAAGCCTACCAACGGACCGGAGGCGACTCCGCCGCCGACTACTACGGAAGACCTGTCGGCGCACCCCGTCGTCGGCGAAGCTCCTAAGGCGGCCAATGACAACGGTCGCCTGGATTTGGAAGGGACTTCGGCCACCCACGATCAGGCCGCCCATGCCGCCCTTCAAGGTAGAGCGGGCAACGATAACGGCCAAATCGATCACGAAGCGCAGACAATGCAAATGGCCGTTGGCCACCCTTATGTGCCCGAGGAGGCTCGCGGAGCCGTCACCGATAGCCATTCGGCGCAACCGGAGGGTGGCGTTCGTCCGACGGGAATGATCGAACCTTCGATGCGCGCCGGCGCTGCGGAGGCGGCGAGGCCGGCCGAGGGGACCCGTCCCGTCGATCGGACAGCTGCCCGGACGGAAGGATCCGAGGCCCGCACATCGACCGCCGCCCTTTCCCGCCGGGCGGAAATGGTCTCGTTGGAAGGACGCCGGACCGCTTTGGAGCAGAAAATTAGGCTGATCATCGATCAAGGCGGACGTGGATCGAAGGCCGTGGAAGGGGACATCGCCCGGGTCGGGCGCGCCGCGGACATGATCCAACAGTGTTTGGAGCTTATATCCAAGGTCCGTGAGAACGTCAACGCGCGCGAATCCATGAGCGATGAAGAACGGGCCAAAGCGGACATGCGCGACACGGCGGTGAAAGGCTTGGAAGCCTATACCCAGTTGATGGAGTTCTATCGGGCCCGCCTGGAAGAAGGTGGGACGAGGGAAATGCGGGGAGACCTGAAGATCGCCATCACCGAACTTTACGTGGCGTTCGAGTCGATGCGGATCAAATCGCAGATGTCAGAATTTGAGAATGCGCCGAAACTCCGTCAACAGCACCTGGCGATGTTCGAGGCTTTGCACGCCAGGGCCGCGGATTTGCAGAACCTCCTCAAAACGGGGAACGCCGATGTGGCCTCCGCGATCAAAGGATTGAAGGATTTTGTGGACGCCCTCCCGGCGGGCGAACAGTTTGAACCGAGCCGCAACTACCTGGAAGGGGTGATCCGAGACCTGCAAGGCGATAAGCTTCCGGATGGGGAAAAGAGGATGAAGGCTCGGAATGCGGCCGACAACATGAAGGTTCGTTACGAGAAGCAGAGCTCGGCCATGAAGGACAAGATCAAGAATTACGGGTCCGAGGCTTCCGCTGATGAGGTTAAGGCTCTCCGGGACCTCCGCGAACTCCAGACGAATTTGACCGGCAAATGGAAGAATCTGGGCGCCGATGAGATCGAGACTCGCGTGTCCGAGTTCCGGGCGAAGATGGGACTCGACGGACTCAGTATGTCGCAGGACGTGTCGTCGGTGCTGAACTATCTGGAACGGAAAATTCTCGATTCCGGAGTGATTCCCTCCTGGGCCCGCTTCTCGCCAACCCAGCGGGACGCGCTGGGCGATCTCTTTGAAGTAATCGGGGATCTGTACGCCGCAAAGGAATCCGGTAACCCCGCCAAGATACGGGAGGTCTACGAGAAGAACCAAGAGAAGGTCCGCAAAGCGATCCGCCTGGTGCCCACCGGCGAAGGCAAGACGGCACTGATGGCCGCGTTGTCGATTCCCGTGGGCGAGGTCAACAAGGCGATGATGGAGGCGTCCGGCGGCAAGGAACTGTGGGGAACCTTCGCGTTCACCAACGTGGACTCGGAGGTGGAAAAGCTGGCCGATGAGTTCTGCAAGGTCCACGGCGCCGGTTCCGCGCTTGCGGTCAAATCCAGCACGACGGCGGACGAAATCGAATCGGCCATCTAAGCGGGGAAGGTCCTCGTGATGCCCTACGGCGAGTTGACTTCGCGGTTCGTGGCGGATAAGGCTTTTGTGGAAAAGGGAAGAAAGGGTAATCGCGGCGGCGTCATGGGCAACATGGGATTCACGCTTTGTGACGAATTCGACGCCGCGGCCTTCATGCCGCAAACCATACTTGCTGGAGAATCCCGGCATTTGATCTCCACAGGGTTCTTCGACTTGGTGGACGAATTCAAGGCGGCGAGCGGTTCCCCTTCGGCGCGGCTCCGAGCGGCGGACCGGCTCTGCGGTTCGGACGTCTTCAAGAAGCTTTCCGAGGGAGCGGTGGACGGTATCGTCAAGGCGTTCGTTGAGGCCGTTCGCGGCGGGGCGGATCGGGGTGCCGCGACGGAACAAGCGCTGACGAGGATCGAAACCGCTTTGGTTCGATTGGGGATGGATGAGCCGTCCGCACGCTTGGCCGTCCGGGGAACCGATGGAAAAGGAGGCGGTCGGGAGTCCCTCGGCGTTGAAGGCGGAGTCGACGTATCCATCGAATCGGGGATCGGGGACTTCTTCGGGAAAATCTACGAAGGCCGCGCGGACCAGTCCGTCATAGAGGCGATGACGGATAAAATGGCCGGGCGCCTTTCCCGGTCCCACGCGCTGAACGTTTTGGACCGGGTTTCCCGATCTAAGAGATTGGCGGCGCTCCGGGGCGCCGTCGATCCTCTGGCGTCGAGCGTCTCGACGGACTCGGAGTTCCAGGTCGCATTGGGCGGCCAGGTGATCAAGGGATCTCAAGCCGAAGACGCCATGAACACCTCCCGCCAGGCGCTGGATAAGAAGATTTCCGAGGTCAGCCATGAGCTGGCGAAAACGTTCGACGGACTCTCGGCGACGGAACTCGGTTTCGTGGTCAAAATGGAAGCGTTCCGCCGAGGCGACACGGCCGAAGTTTCCAAATATCGTTTAGCCCAGAAGCTTGTTTTGGCTTTGGCCCTTCGCGATTATTCGGGTGACAATGGGGCGTTGTTCAAGGAACTGACCGGAAGTCTTCCGGAAGGCGAAGGAATGGCCCTCGCCCAATCCCTGGCCACGGAATTCCATGTCATCATGAACGACACGGACGCCGCTCTTTTCATCATGATCCAAGAAGGTTCGGTGGACGTGAAAAAGGGTTTTGCGGGTCAAATGTCACGGTGGTTGGCGCAGCGCACGGGTTGGCTCACCGGAGAGGAAAGCGTTCCGGAGTCCTTACCCCAGCCGTTCCGCGACGTGATCGAAATGGTCCGGAAAGGCATGAACGGCGACGTGGAAGGCAACCCCGCGGCGGTTGAAGGCAGGATCCGGGACCTGCTGCAAGGGCATCCGGACCTCACCGGGACCCTCCTCTTGGATAAGACCATCGACGGCCTGGGGAAAACGTACCGGGAGAAACTGGCCAACATCCAGGAGCGGGTCAAGGCAGAATATGCCAGGAACGGAAAGGAAGTTCCCGCGGGTATGGAGAAAGCGTTGGACGCGATCGCCCGGAACTGGATTTTGGACGGACATGACGACGCGGTGGGCCGGCGGGAGAAGATGAAGACCGCCGTGGGAAAGACGCTGGCGGACGGAGGGACGTTCCTCAGCCAAGCTCGGGCGGGCATCGAGTCCGACGTGGGCAATGAAGACCTTTGCGACCTGGTCGTTAACGGGCTGGAATCCGTCCGTATGTGGCGGGAAGGCGTGGACTATTTCTTGAGCAAGGCCGACATCCGCGACGGTTCCGAGCAGGGCCCCAACTCCAAGATCCTCCTCAACAGCGCCGGAGTCGGACGGGAACTGATCCCGGAGGCGGGCAAACTTCAAACGTTGCAACTCACGCGCGACATGTCCATCTTGAGGCCGTTGTCCGGCGAAGCGACCAAGGCGGGTCCCACCGAAGCACTGAAAGACGCCAAAGGATTGCTGGCGATGACGGGAACGATGACCACCGCGGTGCGGACGGGCATCGCGACTTCCTTCGGCCAGGAAGGTACGGACTATTTGTTGGAGGCCCGGCAGGGAACTCCCGTGCCGGCGGACTGGACGCCGAGCCGGGACATTTACGGAAACGTGAGTTACCGTTTGCAGGCGGCGGGAAGCGAGATCGATGTGACCTACGCTGGAGACGGAAAGGAAGCCTACGCCGCCTTCGGTCAAAAGATGGTCGATTTGGCTCTGGACGCCATGGACACGAGGACCCAGGTCATGGGCCTCTTCGCCACCTCCCGCGACGTCGCGTTCGCGGAGCGGTTCGTCAGTTCGTGGATGGACACACACGAAATGGTGGAAAGCGACTATGTCATGGTCCGTTATGACTATACCTACCGGGACAAGAACGGCGAGTCGCAGAACGGCCGTGGTTCCGTTCGAGTTCGTGCGAGTGAAAGAACCGCCATTCTGGACCAAATTAAGATCGATCTGAAAGCGGAAATTGTTGAAAAGGGCGGTCACATCACGGATGGCGATATCCGCATGCCCAAACCGGATAAGGACATTAAGCTCCATACCCATGAAATCCGAACCATCGACGGACGCGATACCCAGGAGTATGCTTCGGACATCGCCGCGACCGCCAAGTTCGGCACTCACCGGATCGTTTTTGGCAGCGTGGAGCAGATGGGCCGCGGTTTGGATTTCATGCAGTTCGACGTTGTTTCTCTTGTTCCAGGGAAGGACGGGAAAATGGAATTGAAGGCTGGAGGCGATTTCAGCGCCCAACGCCTGCGGTTCTACATCGTCGATCCTCACCTCATGGCCGGAACCGCCATGGCCCAGGGCGCCGGCCGCGTGTTGGGCAATAGGTTCCCCGTTCTCAAAGCCAAGATCGGAGGCATCCGGATCATCCTGCTGGCGGACGCGGCGACTCTGAATCATGAGTTGGACAAAGACACCAAGAAGGGGGACGGGAAATACAGCATCCAGGACCTTCACGATATTTTGGGTAAGGCGACGACCGCCGTGGAGCAAAGCCAGCTCCAGCAGGGCGGCAACGTGGTCATGGAAGGGATGGAACACAGCGCCCGGAGCCTTTCGTCTCCGGCTTGGACCATGGATGAAGCCCGGACCTGGGCCGGGAACGATGTCTTCTCGGCGCGGATGAAGGCGACCTTTGAGAAAATGGGCCTCTTGCGGAACACGGCGGGTGGATTGGTTCTAAGTACCGGGGCTCAGAGCCTGATCCTGAGCCTTGATCAACTTCAGAAAGCGTACGACCGCGGCGACCGCCGGTACGTTCAGAACGTAATCGCGTTCCTAAATGTCGCGGGGCGGACCGGTGAAGCCCAGGCGATTTCGCAGGCGCTGACCGGCGGAAACACCGCCGCCTTCACCACGGCGGCCTGGACCGCGATCGAATCCTTGGCCGGCGATACGCATTTCTCCTTGTTGTTGGCCGACGATCTTCATACGTTCGACGCGGTGGCTCTCGTCGGATCTTTGTTCCAGGCCAGCGACGCCGGGATCGCGGGCAGGGAAATCAGCGCGGCTCAAGCGTTGGTGGCCTATCAGGCCAACGGCATGGCGGGACTCAAGAAAGCGGTTCTGGCCGCTTCAACGGTGGCGGGTCACGAGCCAACCGCGCTGGAGAATGACTTTTTGGCTACGATGAAACAGGAAGTGAAGGCCAGGAACAAGTTCGTCGCCGCACAGAAAATCGCCCAGGACAAGACGGAAAAGATCGGGCGGGACGAGCAAAAGAAACTTGAGCGCAAAAACGTCTTCCTACAGCTCGTCTCCCGGCCGGGGATCATGTGGAGCAACGTTCAGGTCGCTTTGGCGAAGAGATCCGTCCGGAAGGTCATGGAGCGTTACGATTGTTCCCGAGTTATCCCCCTGGCCGGATTCGGCGTCGAAGACGCCGTGATCCTCGGCGCGCTCTTCAGCAATCGCCTCGACCTGCAGTTCGGAAACAAGCTGGACCAGGCCATGGACGATTTGTCGTCGGGTATCGGGATCTCACGCGTCAGAGCCGCGTTGAGGAGGCTTTCGATCTCGGAGATATCCAAGGCCAACCTGTCGACGCCGGAGGCGCGGCTGTCCTTTGTGAAAGCCGCTTACGACGCCGGGTCGAAGACGTCCCCGATCCTGAAAAAGGCTTTGGTGGGTACGGCGGTACTGGCGGCGGCGTGCGCCTTGGTGTGGATAGGCGGTCCCGCGGTGATGGGCGCCTTGCCCGCTCTGATCAAGTTGCTGCCGGCGACCGGTTTCATTGCAGCGAAGCTGAGCGCCTTGATACCGGCGCTGCAGGCGTTAGGGACATCGTCGGTCTGGTTCTGGGCGGCCCCTCTGATTTCCACCGGAACGTGGGCGTTTAAACAATGGTCGAAGAGCAAGGCGGCTCAGCAGGCGAAGCCGGAGGCGTCCTCGAAAGTCGGGAAAACGATGGGGGTGGCGGGCAAGGTCTTCAAGGCCGGGTTCATGTTCGTGCCCATCTTCTTATCCGCTGGTCCGTATGCCGTCGCCTCGTTCCTGGCGGGGTTGGCTCCGATTCTCATAGACGGGACCGTCAAAGTGGGCAAAGCCGTGGTGTCCACAAAGGCGGTCCAGAGCCTCGTCGCCCGGATTTCTTCGAAGTCACCCTTGATCCTGACTCTCGCCGACGCTGAAGGGCGGATGGACCGGCTGGCGTCGATCGCGGCCTCGAGCGCCGCTGGGGCCGAGATGGTCGGTCACTTCTATGCGAATTTCGCCGCTCAAAACGCGAAATACCAGGCGTTGCTGAACCTTTCCCCGAAGGCGGTTGAGGGGATCACCTTCGCGGCGATTTCCAAACTGACGGAAGCCCAGGTGGAAGAGGCACTGCGGCGCATGACCGCCATTAAGGCCGAGGGATTCGGGGATTTTGCGACCCGGGAGGATTTGCTCGGAGCCAAATTTGATTTGGAACAGTTCAAGGCGAGGGCGGGGATCCAGAAAGCGCTGAAAGAGGTCCCGGCCGGAGGACTGACGGCTCAAGGCGTGGCTGAAATCGCCCAACGGCATGGCGTCCAATTCCAGGATGCGGCGAAGTGGATTAATGCTTCGCGGCCGGAAGATCCCAAGGTTTCCGAAATCCTGAAGGCGGTGTCCGACCCCAATTCGCCCATGGACGCCGAGGCGTTTACGCCGGCTCTGAACGGTTTGACCGAGGAGCAGCGGATCCTCGTGGAGCTCGGGTTGGTTTCGAGCCATTCCCAGGCAAGCCAACGGCTGAACCAGATAAACGGGTTCGTGGGGTCGCAAAAGGATCCTTCCGAAGAAATGCAGAAGGCGGTGAAGGATTCGGAGAGCCAGGTGCGTCGATTGGGAATTCTCTCGAGGAACGAGAGCCTTCCTCTTGGTTCCTGGCTGCGGGCGGAGGCGCGGCGAATCCTACTGGAAGCCGACAATGTGAAGCGTGCGGAGGGGGAGCGGTTGGCGGCGGCGGACAAGGCGATGAAAGTGATGGACCACCGGGCCGTGACGCGGGACGAGTTCCAGCGGGCCAACGAGGCCGCGGAAAATGAGCGGGACCGGAAACTCTCCGAGGGCTCGGCCTACAAGACAATCGATCGGCGGGCGTCCACCCTGGAAACCAGGACGGAGCCGGCGACCTCCCACGTAAGGGATTGGAGAGGCGTGGAAGGGGGTCGTCCTTCCGAGACACCGGTCCTCATTGACGCCTCGGGCCGTCCCGTGACGTCCGCGGAACAGGCTGAAACGAAGATATTCCTTCCTCAAAGTTCGAGCCGGAGGACGGACGAAGAAACGGGTTATGCGCGCCGAATTTTGGAGGAAATTTCAAAGGCAGAATTCGTTGCGCCGGCGGAAGAAAATGAAAAGAAAACGGAGTCCCATCCGTTCGTGAACTATTTCGAGCGCTTGGCCGACGGGACCTCGACGGATGAGTCGCGACGGGAAGTCCTGGGTTTCGTGAACAATCCGAAGGTTTCCGCCGACAGGTCGTTGTTAAGATATTGGATGCTGAACCCGGGCAGCGGCGATACTCTCAGCGAGGTCTCCTTCGACTTCATCAACCGATTCCTTCGCGCCGACGGCAACAACACGCCGGTCGACTTGGCGGAGCTTGAGACCAGCCATTCCGGGGCGGATTGGCGGGGGATCTCCGCGGCGGCGTTGGGTGCGTTGATGAATTTAACGGAGCGGGAGGAGGCGGAAACGGCCGACGTTGTTCCATTGCACAGAGAAGGAGGCCGGCGGCCCCTCATCGGTCTCCGCCGAGGATCCTCTTCGGTGGAGGAGGAGCGGGCTGCGGCGTCGGACCTCAGCCATAAAGGCGGTAAGAAAAACCGGCCCGGATTCAAAGGCGGGAAAGGAAGCCCTGATATCGGATTCGGGATTGCCAGCACGGAGGCGCCGGAAGCCGCTCCCACCGCTCCGGCGGTCACTGGTTCGGAAGAACCTCGACAGAGCCCGACGAAACAGCCGGAGCGCTCGATAGGGAAGTCGGGGCCTCGGAAGATGAACTTGGCTCAGTGGTATTACTGGGGGAAGGACGATTCGATTATTCCGACGTTCGGTAAGAAACTTCGGGATAATCGTTGGGTGATGCCGGGGTTTGAGGAAGCTTTCCGGACCGCCGCTTTTGCCGTCGCTCGGCGTGTCCCCGTGGTTGGGGCCTTCTTTGACCCGCTCTTTACGGGGGCGCACGTCGCTTTGGGCTTGGCGGGCGGCAACTCCATCGCTCAGTTGGGCGGTTGGGGCCGCATCGGGAAGTTGTTCGGAAAATCCCTGATATTGACCGGAATAAACTTGGGAACGTATTGGCTTGCCCAGAAACTCGGTCTCGGGATGGTTGGGGCGACGTTCCTTTCCTGGGCAGCGAGCAGCCTCGTTCACGGCGGCCTCTTAAACATGTCTCCGGGATCCGCCGAGGGCCGGGTTTCCGGTGAAACCTTTGCGGCCGATGCGGAGACGGCCAAAGAAGTTCAACAAACGGCTCCCGCCACCGGCCGATGGGCGTCGATCAAAGCGGCCTGGGCGAACTACACTGAATCGCCGGACGAGAAGGCCCGCGCCATCGACTTGGCGATGAAGTTCTACCGGGCGAAGAATCCCTCGATCGCCGGGAAGGCCGGACCCGCGGCTTCCCAGAACGAAACCGCCTTGGTCGCGCGGTTCGGGTCGGACCGGCGGGGCGGCGCGGCGGCAATAATTTCATCCTTCCGATGGAGCCTCGCCATGTCAGCGTCCGTTTCTCCCAACGGAGATTCGGCGCAGGTGGCTCAATCGATGTTGGGAGGCAATACGTTGGACGCGGTAACCGGTTCCGACCGGGTGGCGGTGTCGGACCGGTCGGTGCAGGACCGGTCGGTGATCCATACCCACCGGGACGGGGAACCGCTGGACGTCGGGGACGTGATGGCCAACATGCTGCGGAACGAGACGGCTTTCCGCACCCTGAAATTGTCCTGGCTGTTGCCGAGCCGGTTCAGCGCGCCGTACGTGGACGCGATGACGACGCCGAACGGGACCCTGGTGGCCTTCCGGGTGTTGGCGGACCAAAACCGCGTGGAGACGTGGACGTTCGGACCCGAGGGCGGGAAGCCCGTTTACGACGACGGCAAGAGCTTGACGGATTACCTTTGGGAAGGCGAGAGGTCGGGTCAAGCCTTGAGCATGGAAGGCATGGACGTGCCGGTTTCGGCGTATTTCGTGAAGGTGGCGCTGGGGGTGGAATCCCTCAATGAGTTGGCCCGGATGATGGGGATGTCGACGAAGGAATTGGTGGCGACGATGTGGAGGGCGGACGCGAAGATCGTGAAGGCGGTGAAGACGGCTCAACCTCTGGCCTTGACCGATCCCGCCGCCTACCGTTCTCTGGTGGCCGGGAACGCGGTGGCCTACTTCCTGAACGAAGCTTCCCTTCAGGGGGATTCGTCGCGGCTCCTTCGGCAGGTGGTGAACAATCAAGCGAGTTTCGCCTCGTTCGTGGAGGACTTGGGCGGGACGCCCGGGGCGGGCTTGGATATCACCGCGGAGCAATTGGGGAGCGAGCTTCGGGCGCTGCGGGACGGGGACCGGAACGCTTTGCGGCGGGCGAACCTGCTCGGTGAAAACGATTCCTACAACGATACCGAGTGGGCCGGCCTGGTGGAAGGGATCGTCGCCCTCGGCAATAACGGCGTTTCGATGCCCGCCGACGGGTCCCAAAAATATATGCAGGCGTTGGTGAACGGGCTCTTGCATCAAGGGACGGCGGGGAACCGGGGACTCTTCGTGGAGGCGGCGGAGACACTCTTTGGAAGAAAAGCCTTGGAATCCGTTCCGGAGGTGAGCGTCCATACCTATAAGACCGACGGCGAATACCAGTCCGCCGTGCGCGGCGCGACGGCCCGGCGCGTGGTCGGTGGGACGGAAGTGTCGGTGATCTATCCCGACAAAAATGGCAATTACCAGATCCACATCCGTCCCGACGCGGCGGCGTCCTTGGCCAAGAACATCGAAGCGGCGCTTCACGAGGTGTCGCACGCGGTCCTCTTCGCCCAGGCCCAGAACCGCGGGAAACCGCGTCTGAACGGGGAGTTCTCCGAGCTGCTGGTGGACCGGTTCTTGGCGGAGGCCATGAAGGACAATTACGCGCTTTTGGCTGTGGCGGCGGATTACGAGACGTTGACGGCCATGGAGAAGATGGAGGGGACGTCGGGCTTGGGTCTGTGGCTCGGGCGGTCGCTCCTGGTCGGGTTGGTCGCCAAGGCGAAGTCGTTGAGCGGTTCGTCCGCCGTCGAGAAACAAGCGGTCCTGGGGAAGATATTCTCCCTGGACTTCAAGCCGGCCGTGGGCCCGGTTCTCACCAGCTTGGCCGCCGTGCTGGTCGGGAAGCCCTTGAGCGAAACGAAACTGACGCAGCCCTTGGTCCTCATCGTCGACGAAGCGGCGATGATAAAGGCGACCCCGGAGGAGCTGAAGCAGTTGAACGGACTGCTTTCCGACGCGGAGAAACGCACCGAGCTATATATCGCCATGGAAAAGGGGAACAAAGCCGGATTTGCAACGCTCTTGGATGCTTTGAAATTGGGAGGCGATGTCCGCGGTGCGATCCGTCCCTCTTACGTTGTGACGGCGAAGAACGGGAAGACGCCGCGGACGATGAACCTCGATTTGACGAGCCTGCGCCTGTCCAAGGGCGCGATCGTCCGCGTGATCGCCGGGACCGACGTGAAAGTCCTGGGCATCGATCCCGACTTCATCCTCCGGATCGTGGGAAGCCTGATGAACGCCGTCAACGTCGCCCTGAAGGCCGCCCAAGCCATCCGCCAGGCGGCGTAACAAAAGAATTGGACGGCACCCCCGGGAACGGATAGTTTCCAGGGGTGCGTTTTTAATGGAGATCATCGATGGTTGGTTTTGGTATTTGGTAACATCAAAAAACAATGATTTGGGATTTGTTGGCGGACATCACTGCGGTGGTTCATATTTCTTGGTGGGCTTTCGTTGTTTTGGGGCCTATCTTCGTTTGGAAGAGCCGGCGGGGTAGGATTTTTCACGCGGTTATTCTGTGGTTGTCCGCCGCGACGCTCACTTTTTATTGTCCGCTGTCGGCCGTCGAGGTCGTGTTTCGCCAGAATTTCAATCCTGCATCGGCCTATTCCGGCGGCTTTTTACACCATTACCTCGCGATCCTCGGGGGGTGGAATCCTAACATGACCTGTGTGAAAAGCGTGGGCGCCTTTTGGGCCGTCTTGTGGACGATCATTTACCTTTTGACTCCCCTTCGAGTTCCTGCGGAACCCCCTTCAACGCGTTGATGTAATCTTGATTCCCTGTCACGGGCTTCATTGCCTCGGAAGCGTAGCGGTTCAATAGGCCGATTAATTGCTCCCGATGCCTTCGAAGGAGCCAATCCAGCGGCAACCATATCGTTCTTCCATCTCAGCTTTGGAGCACCAAGGTGGCGTTTTCCAAGGCGGTGAAATGGGAATCCAGGCGGACCTCTTTAAGGTCGGACCACTTCATCACGGCTTGGCCTTTGTAATTTTCGATCCGGATATCGTTGTTGTCTATGGTCCAGCGGGTGATGGGTCCACGGAGGAAACTTGCGGCAAAGAAAAGACCTCCCGCGGCCAATAAGACAACACCCCATCTCGGAAAGCGACGCGGTTTCGGCGTCTCTCCTCGGGACTTCAGCCGGAGCCACGCGCCGGCGGCGATAAGGCCCAATCCCACATATCGAGCCGTCGTTTGCAATTCTCCGGAACTCCACTGAATCGCGACGCGGTTCCCTACGGTCGTCCATTGATATGACATCTGATTATTTTACAAACCCATCCGGGAATTTCAATGCCCCCTTTCCCGATCCTTCGACTACGCTTGGACGGCGTAGAGGCGGTCGCCGGCCAAGTCGTCCAATCGCTTCATATGGACGGCGGGGATGGTGGTTTTCCCTTTCGTGCGCAAGTCTTCCATTCGTCGGCGTAGTTCATCCGGTTGATCGGCGTAGAGGGCCTTGATGGTGACCTCGGCGGTTGGGCCCGAAACCTCGACCGTTTCCGAGGCCGGGGCCAATAGGATCTGAAGGAACTGCCCCGTCCATATTCCCGCGTGGGCGGGGTCGTCGATGATGTGCAACCGGACCGCCCGGCCTCCCAGCTTGCGTTCAATGACGTTTTTGACCTCGTCGGCGGGAATACGGTTCGTTTCGCCTTTTGAAACGGTTACGACCCGATTCGCCGCGACGGGACCCAGGGCTTGGCTCAGCCGGTACCGCATTTCTTCTTCTTCCATGGGGGGGCCGTTGAATACGCAGGCGGCTAGAGGGAGACCCTCTTCCCGGGGTCGGAGCCGAGATTTCAGGTCCGCGGTGAATTCAGGTGCCGAAAGTTTTTCGGCGCGGAACGTGAGGATATTCGCCGGCTCGGCCCGGCTGTTCCGGGGCCTAAGGGCGGCATGGTACATGGCGGTCACCGGTCCTTCCAGACGCTCGTCCAAAAATTGAAGCAGGATGTCCCGGGCGCCTTCAAGTTCCGCCAGCAGGTCCGGGGCCGTGACGGTGGGAAGGACGCCTCTCAAGGAGGGTAGGGAGCGCCGAAGGTCCTCCAGGGCCCCTTGGTCCGTGCCTGGGGGGGCGGAGGCCAGCCTGGACAATAAGGACGTGAGGCTCGTTCCGCCGGTGAAATGGTCCAAATCCCGTGAGGCGATGCGGACAGCGGAAATCCGGTCCTCCATCGGCAGGGTCGAAAGCCGCGGCCACCGGTCGGTTTCGACGGGAACGGACGGAGGTTTGGAGAGGGACGCTCCATGGACTTGGCGCATGACCCTTAGGGCATGGAGAAGTCCTTGAGGAACATTGGCGGTCGCGGCGGCCAGCCGGGCGAGGGAGACGAGGGGTCGCATCCAAAGGGGGAGGGGAGAAACGAGTCCGTCAAGTTTGTTCCCTAGACCGAACTCGGCCAGTTTGCCTACGGCTTCGTTTTTATGGGGCGTCAACTCATGGCGCATTACGTTCTCGGCCGCGGCCCTGGCGAGAAGGTACATCCACTTCGGTCCGGGGAATTCGGAGGGTCCAAAGGCTAGCAGGGCGGCCGGGCCGGGCTGGAGATACAACTTTCGCTCTCCCTCCGGAGTCGTCACGAATTCCCCCAAGGGCTTTAGGAGACGAAAGGGACGGCGCAGGAGCGACCGGAAACCGGCCGGTTCGGTTTCCGCGGGGACCACAATCACTTCGTCGCATCGGGCGGCCAAACGCTCCTGCAGCTTGATCCGCGCCCTCTTCCGCATTTCGGGAGTGAGATCATTCCACGTCTCGGCGGAAAGAGCGTACCAAAAGCGTCCCAACAGGAAGAGAATGGCGATCAATCCCGGCCACCCCGTCAAAAGTAACAACGCGGCGGTGAACGCCCCGCCGATGACCGAACTCGCTGCCCAATTCGCGGGGACTTTCGTCTGGCGGCGTTCTTGGACCGGCTCGAAGAATTGGGCCCACGCCTTCGGATCGTGGACCGAATGGATGATCTCGTCTTTGTGCTTTAGGAGGACGTAGGTCATGGGGTTCTTGGGCAGGATTTCCTCT
>PMLF01000328.1 GCA_003158755.1 Elusimicrobiota bacterium
TGCCGGTCATGGAAGGCAAGGCCATGATCTTCAAGGAGTTCGCCGACATCGACGCCTTCCCCCTCTGCCTGGACACTCAAAACGTCGACGAGATCGTGGCCACCGTCAAGCGCATCGCGCCCGTCTTCGGGGCCATCAACTTGGAGGACATTTCCTCACCCCGCTGTTTCGACGTCGAGGAACGTCTCGCCGCCGAGTTGGACATCCCCGTGATGCACGACGACCAGCACGGCACGGCCATCGTGGTGACGGCCGCCATGATCAACGCGCTGAAGCTCGTGAAAAAGGATTTTTCCCGATTAAAAGTGGTCATGGTGGGTGCGGGCGCCGCCGGGGGAACCGTGGCCCGGATGCTGGTTTCCTTCGGCGTCCGGAACCTCATCGCCTTCGACCTCAAAGGACCGATCTACCGGGGCCGGACAGAAAACGTGAACCGCATCACGGAATGGTTTGCCGCCCGCACCAATCCGTCCAACCATCGAGGTTCCTTGACGTCGGCGCTGAAAGGCGCGGACGTCTTTCTCGGACTTTCCGCCCCGGGGGTCGTCACCGCCCGGCAATTGCGGGGCATGGCCAAAAACCCCATCATCTTCGCCCTAGCCAACCCGACTCCCGAAATTACGCCGGAGGAAGTGTCGTCCTTCGCGCGCATCACGGCCACGGGCCGTTCCGACTATCCAAATCAGATCAACAACGCCCTGGCGTACCCCGGCGTGTTCCGGGGCGCCCTGGACGTCCGCGCCCGCGTCATTAACCACGCCATGAAACTGGCCGCGGCCAAGGCCATCGCCGGGACGGTCTCGCGGTCGGAGCTGCACGACGATTACATCATCCCTTCCCTGTTCAACTCGGTGGTGGTGCCCCGGGTGGCCGCGGCCGTCGCGCGGGCCGCCGTCCTTACCGGCGTCGCCCGTCTCCGGCGCGGCTCCGACTCGTAGTTTTTCCGTGGAACGAAAAACAAGCCGGTTATTCCCTTTCTTCTCCGCATCGTTGGCATTGTTTTGCGCGGCCGCGTCGGCGGTGGCGGCGGGAACGGAAGGTTTCACGTTCTTGAACACGCCCCCGGCGGCGGCGCCGTCGGGAATGGCGGGCGCGGTCGCTGCGGCGTCGGGGGAATCCTGGGCGGCGTTCTACAACCCCGCGGGGTTGGCCCGGTTGTCCCGGGACGCGGTTTCTCTCGACGGTCGGGCGGCGTGGGAAGACGTGAAGAACGAGGCGGTTTCTTTTTCTTGTCCGTCGGGACGGGGCGCCTGGGAGTTGGCGGCGGGCGTGTTGACCGTGGGGGGGATCGAGCGGACGCGGTACGATCCCTCCTCTCCCGACCGGTTCACGACGGACGGATCGGTCCGCGCGGGGGACCAATTCGCGGGAGCGGCATACGCCCGGCGGTTGTCACCCGACGTGGACGGTGGGGTGGGCGTCAAAATCTTGAGCGAGAAATTGGACAACCGTTCCGCCCGGACGGTGGCTTTCGACGCGGGGGTCGTCCGGCAGATGAATGATTCTTGGCGCTGGGCCGCGGCCTTGTTGAACGCGGGACCCGACGCTCGCTTCGATTCCCAACGCTTCCCGACGCCCGTACGTCTTCAATTGGGCGTTCGTTGTTCACCGGCCTCATGGGTGGATTGGGAGGCGGATTGGTCCGACGCTTTTCACGGAGAGAAATCGGTCTTGTTGGGCGGTCAGTTTCATCCGGAGGAGGGGAATTATTTTCTTCGTTTGGGTTACCGGGCCCAATCTCACGGCAACGGTTTGGGAGATTGGTACGGCGCCACGGGAGGCCTGGGCGGGCGTTGGGGAAATATTGAGGCGGATTACTCCGTCCAGCCCTTCGGCGGCCTCGGCGTCGTCCAACAAGTGTCGCTCTCCTGGCGGTTCGGAAGAAAATATTATCTTTCCGGGAGCCGTCGCCTTCAGAAAAATTTGTCGAGGTGAAAGCAACCTGACGGCAAAAAATAGTAATCTACGCCTCGCCGCCGGTTATCGGTCGACATCCATGCCCCAACGATCAATTCTTTCCGATTTCGTTTCCCGCCTGGTGGCCGCCATGCTGCCGGTCTCCTATTTTTTGGTGACCGTTTCCTTTTACCTGAAGACCTACGATTCCGCCCAGATCAAAATCACCCTCACCCAGATCGGGCTCTCTCTCTTGGCGGTGCTTTGGGTGTCGCAACTCCTTTTGGAGAAACGGTGGCCCTTCCGACGGGAGGATTTGTTCCTTGCCGCGCCGTTCCTGGCGGTCCTGGCGTCGGGGATCCTTTCCTGGAGCCGCAGCGAATTTCCGGGCGGCAGCTTCGACGAGGGGCTCCGCCGGGTGCTTTACTCGTTCTCCGGGCTGATCGCTCTGTCGGAATTCCGCGGGCAGGATCGTCAGAGGCGGCTTCTACGTTGGCTGGTCGCCGCCTTCGCGGTGGTGGTCGCTTACGGAGTCATCCAATATCTCGACACGCGCCTTTTCCCACCGGGTGCGCCGGAACTGGGCCTGGACAAGTTCGTCTGGCGGCAAGCTTTCGGCGCGCGCGTCTTCTCCACCTTCGGCAACCCCAACTTCTACGGGAACTTCCTGGTCATCATCACGCCGATCCTTCTGGTCCTTTACTTTAAGGACGGCGGCCAAGTTTTCCGGCCGTACCTGCTCATGCCGATCCTGGTGGGCGTGGTGGTCCTGGCGGATAAATTGTGGCTGGGTTCTTTCGGAGGCGTTCCGGGAGACCTCCGTTTGTGGGCGGGTCTTGGTCTGGCGGCGCTCGCTTTGGCGACGGCGGCCCTCGTGTTTTGGCGGACTCCCACGGGGGCGTCGGCGGGAATGCTGCTTTTCTTCGGCGCCATGTTCGTCAACCTCTATTCCACGGAAACGAAAGGCGCTTGGGTCGGGTTCGTGGGGGCGATCGTGGCGACGTCGGTCCTCACCGGTCTTTTCCTTATGGGCGAGGGGGCGCGGAGAGTTACGCGCCGGTTGCTCATCGCGGCGGGCTTGACCGCGCTGCTGGGCATGGGCGTCGTCGGATACGTCGCGCGCCAGCGGGTCCAGTCCGTCAGTTTCCGCGTTTTCACGTGGATCAGCACCTGGGAGATGATTCGGGAACATCCCGTTTTAGGCGCCGGCATCGGCACCTTTAAATACACCTACCCCGCTTACCGTCGGCCGGAAATCATTTTGCTGGAAGCCAAGTCCAACACCGAAACGGACCACGCCGAGGAGGAATATCTCGAGACGTGGTCCGACGAAGGGATGGTGGGTTTCGGCATTTTTCTTTGGATGATCCTGTCCGTCAGCGTTGCGGGTCTCAAGACCCTCCGCCGGTTGACCGCCGGGGCCGGACCGCCCTCGGGAATCGAGGGAGAGCGGGTCTATTCCCTGGTCGCTTACATGGGGGCCTGGTGGGCCGCCCTCCTTCACTGGACCATGGACGTTTCGGTGCGCTTCGTTTCTTCGGGGATTTATTCGCTCCTTCTGCCCGCCCTAGTGTCGGGGCTTTCCCGGGAAAAAACGCCGGTCGCTCGCCAGGACGATCCGTCCCCCATGGACCGTTGGGTGCGCCTGACCGTGGCGGGTTTCTGGACCGGAATATTCCTCTGTTTGCCGAGATATTATTCCGATCAATCGTTGATCATCCAATTTTGGCCGGCCCTCTTAATGGGCGCCCTCTTGTGGTCGTTGGGGGAAGTCTTGGAAATTCGTTTATCGTCGGAAAAGTCCGCTTCCAAAGCGCCGGCGCCGTTCCACCGCGTGCCCCTCGTTTCACTTTCGCTCGGGCTGCTCCTCCTGGCGCTTTGGGGACGATGGATGTTCCCTCCTTTCCGGAATTTCTTCAAAGCCGATCTGGACCACAACGCCGGGATCTTCTTTTCCCGGAGCGGGATTTGGTCCAAAGGACCGGAGTTCGACGGCGCCGCCGCCGGCCTCCCTCCCGAGATGCAGGAGGAATACGCCCGGGTGGGCGGTGCCCTGGAACACTACCAGGAGGTCGACCGCCTCAACCCCTATTTCCCCATGGCCTCCTATTTTATCGGAAACGTTTACAACGATTGGGGGTCGGCTATTCTTTCCCGCGGTTTGGAAGCCCGTTCCCAGGGGCGGAAGGAGGAAGCCGGAAAACTTATCGACGGTGCCATCTCCGACTGGAACTCCGCTGAAAAAGCCTACGACCGGTTGAAGGCGTTCGCGCCCAATTACGTCCAGACCCATCACGAGGTGGGGCTGCTGTACCTGAAGCGCATGGAGATGGACAACGCGCTGGGAGACGCGGCGAAGGCGCGCCAAGACGGCGACAAGGCTCTCGAGAACTTCGGAAAGTACCAGCTCCTGGACCCCGTCTTCCCGCCGAACTATTACTGCATGGCCCGCGTCCACTCCTTGCGCGGCGAATGGGAGAAAGCGGCGGAGGATTACCGCGGCGCCCTCGCCTACAACACCGCCAACGTCGTCCATCGCCTGTATCCCGACCGGAACCTGGAAACGAACGTGGACCTCGGACGCCTCCTGCTCACTCAACTGGAACAGGAACCGTCGAAGAACGGGCGTTTCGATCCCGCGAACCCTTTGTTCGAAGGCTCCGTGAAGGCCTTCGAGTCGGCGTTGGGATCCTTCCGGGATTTGGGCGAGTCGTCGGACTACCTCCGTTTCGCCGAGGACGCCCATAAGGGGCTGGGGCTCCTATATCTCCGGGCGGGAGACAAGGCCCGGGCGACGGAGCACTGGGGCTGGGTGATGTCCGTCGATCCCAAAGACCCCGATCTGCTGCGGGTCACTCAGCGTAAATGATCGGAGGGGCGCTACTCCTCCTCTTTTCGGTCTGTCCCCTTCTTTTCTTCACCGACCTCACCCGCAATCCCTACGCGATCCAGGCCACGGTTCTGCAGATCGGCCTTCTCTCCGTCGTCGGCGCAATGGCGGTCGGCGCCCTTCGAAAGGGAGCGTTCCCCTTTCGTCGAACGCTCTTGGACGTCCCGGTCCTCGCGTGGACGGGCGTGGCGCTCCTGAGCTGGGGCGTTTCCTGGCTCGCCCATCCAATCCTTCGGCCCTCCATCCTCCACGAGGGGTTCCGCAACCACCTTTTCCTGGCGGTCAACCTCGTCCTTCCGTTTTTCCTCGCCCGGACGGTCCCGTCGTGGGAAGACCGCATCCGCCGCGCGATGCTGGCGGTGGGAGGCATTGCGGCGGCCTATGGGCTGGCGCAATATTTCGGGGTCGAATGGATTTGGGACAAAGCGTTGAATCCGTACAACGGCCGCCCCGTCTCCACCTTCGGCAACCCGAACTTCTTGTCCTCCTACCTGGTCCTTCTGACTCCGTTCGCTCTTTGGGAGTTTCAAAAAGCGAAACCGGCGGCTCGGTCCGGCTGGGGTCTTTTGATCCTGCTCTACGGGAGCGCGTTGATCGCCACGATGACCCGCTCGTCGTGGATCGGAGGCTCCGTTGCCGCAGCGGTGTTTTTCGTCCGGGTTCGCCCCGAGGACGCGAAACGGCGGAAAGGGTTGGCTCTGCTGGGTGGAATTCTGCTCCTCGTGGCATTGGTTTGGCCGTCGAGCCCTATGGCCGAGGGCCGCCAGGATCCGGTCCATCGCATGGTGGAACTGTTTCACGGCTTTTCGGGGCGGGAATCCTACGGTTCCTGGGACCAACGCCGCTTGATCTGGAACTGCGCCTGGGACATGTCGAAGGAGCGGCCTCTCCTCGGAAAAGGCTGGGGCTGCTTCGAACTCTTTTTTCCTTTTTATCAGGGATCTCATCTCCACGACGCCGTCTTCCAGTCGTACCGCACCCACGCCAACAATGCTCACAATGTCGTTATGGAAGTTGTCTCCCAGACGGGCTTCTTGGGGTTGGGCGTCGCCCTATGGTTGGTGATCCTTTTTGCGTTCTTGGCCTGGCGGCGGCTCCCAGGTTTGCCGGAGGACCGCCGCGACTTAGCCTGGGCCAAGGCGGCGGCGCTGGCGGGCATGCTGGCCGACAATTTCTTCGGCAACGTCTCTCTGTTTTTCGCGATGCCGGCGCTCCTCTTCGCTTGGACGGCCGGCGGCTTCGCCGTGGACGCTTCCGACGGGGAAAGCCGCGAATCCTCGCCCCGGCGTCCGGTGGTCTTCTTGGCCGCCGCCCTGGCTCTTGTCGCCGCGGCGGGCGGCGTCGTTTGGATTTACCGGTCATGGAGGGCGGAAACGAGCTTTTTCGAGGGGTACAAGCGCGTCCACGGCGGCAACGCCTCGGGGGCCGACCGTTTCCTGGAAACCTCCCGCGAATGGCGGCGGTTCGAGGTGAACAACGCATACGAGCTGGGGAATGTGTATCTCCAGCAGGCGCGGCAGGGGCTCAAGGAGGGATTGACCGACGAACCGCGCGCCCTCTTGGAAAAGGCCGTGGGGGCTTACGACGACGCCGTCGCCGCCAACGCCGGTTATGACGAAGTCCACTTCAACAAAGCGTCGGCCCTCCTCATGCTGGGCCGCCCGGAGCTGGCCGAAGAGGAACTCCGTATTTCGCTCTTCATAAACCCTCTGAACGTCGAGACCTACCGCCTGCTGGGAGACCTCCGCTCGAAAGGGATCGCCGATCCCCTGACGGAGGAGGACTTTTTCTCTCTGGGCGTCCTTCATTTTCCCAGGCGGGAGGATTTCCGTATGAGGTTGGGAAATGCTTGTTTCCGCGACGGCCGGTACGCCGAGGCGTCCGAGGCTTTCGCCGGAGCTCTTTCTTTAAACGTCGACGACAAGGCGGCCCAGGCGGGACTCCGCGCTTCCATCTCAAAGGCGGGGCTGCCTCCTCCTCCTATTTTGGCCGCGCCCGCTCTGGTCGCCGAAGTGCGGGACTTGGCCGGCCGTAAGCGGTATGCGGAGGCTTTAGCCAAGGCGGAATCCTTGTCGGCGCTGGCGCCGGATTGGCCCCTGGACCGGCTCATGATCGCGGACCTTCGATACGAGACGGGAGACCCCTCCGGCGCCTTGACGTCCTATGACCGGTTCCTCTCTTTCGAGCCTTCCCACCGCGCGGCCCGCCTCAACAAGGCGCGAACCCTCTCGCTTCTCGGACGGCGCGAGGAGGCTCTCGTCCTGGTCCGGGACCTCCTTCGGGAAAATCCTTCAGACGAAGGGGCCAAGGTTTTGTTGTTGCAGTTGACACCGCGAAACTGAGGGGATATATATACGGGTCGCGCGGGGGAGGCACGAGGGCTGCCATCCGTCCTTTCATGGGAGGACCCATGGCTCATACTCCGGATAACGAAGCGGCCGACGTCCGCCGCCTGATCCACGAATTGAACAATCTGCTGGCCGTTTTGCATGGACACGCCGAAGCTTTATCCCGGTCGCTGGACGGCGAGGATCCCCGTCGAAAACACCTGGATGGAATTTACGACGTCTTGAACCGTTCGACGGAATCCGTCCGCCGCGTGTCGGCGGCGATCAACGGCTGCGTTCCCGAACTCACCCCTCTTTCCGCTCCTCCCGTTTCGATGCAAGGCACGGAGACGGTCCTCTTGGTCGACGACGAAGCCGCGCTCCGCGCCGTCACGGGACGGTTCCTCGGCATGAACGGTTACAAGGTCCTGGAAGCCGGCAACGCCGAGGAGGCCCTCGCCAAGTTTGACGGCGTCGGCGCCGAAGTGGACGCGCTGGTCACCGACTTGATGATGGAGGGGATGAACGGCGCGGAGTTGGCTCGCCGCCTCCGCGATCGCCGCCCCGGCCTCAAGGTGTTGTTTCTGTCCGGTCACGGCGTGGCGGAAATGCGCCGCCATACCGGCGAAGAGCCTGAGGAAAACTTTTTGACCAAACCGTTCCGCCCCAGGGATCTCCTCCTGCGTTTGCGCCGCGTCCTCGACGCCGCCACCGCCGACGTCGCCGAATCGGGATGACGGCGCTTCCTTCCGTTGTATTCGACCTAGGCCCCCTGATCGCCTTCAACAAACCGTCCGGCATGGCTTCCATCCGCGAGCGGGGTGGGCCCGAGGGTTCATCCCTTCATGAACTCATTTCCGCGAGGGAGGGGAGAAAGATTTTCATCGTCCACCGTCTGGACAAAGACACCAGCGGCGTCCTCCTCTTCGCCCGCGACGCCGCCGCCCACCGCCGGTTAAGCCTCCTGTTCGAAACGCGCCAGGTGGGGAAGTCCTACCTGGCATGGGTGAAAGGCGAGCCCGCCCAACCGTCGGGAATCGTCGACGCGCCGCTCCGGGAATTCGGTTCCGGCCGCACGGCGGTGGACCCCCGCGGCAAACCGGCCGTCACCCGCTGGACCGTTCTCCGGCGGTTGGACGGCGACGCCCTCTTGGACGTCCGCCCCGAAACCGGTCGCCGCCACCAGATCCGCGTTCACCTTTTTTCCATCGGACATCCCGTTTTGGGGGATCGCTTGTACGGCAAACCTCTTCCCGTCGGAGGGGTGCCCCGTCTGATGCTCCACGCCCGCGAACTCATCGTCCCCTGGGACGATCCCGAACCCCTGCGCCTCACCGCCCCTCCCCCGCCGGTATTTCTCCGATAATTTTCGCCCAATCTTTTTACATTACGTTTACATATATTTAATGCGTTCTTAATGCCGGGCGGGTATGCTTTCGGCATGCGGCCTCCAATGTTCCGCAAGGCATTTTTCAAGAAAACCTTCGCGGCGTCCATCGCGTGCCTGGTTTTTGTCCAGGCGGCGGCGGGGCAGGTTTCGGAGGCGAACCTCTGGAGCCAACGGCGCGAGGCGGCGCGCCGGACGGCGATGGAGGTCGCTTCGGTTCCCGATGGATCGTTTTCCTTCGAAACCAAACCCATCGCGATTCCCGGCGCGGGAGCTTTCGGAGAAACCGTCGACTCCCTCCCGCAATTCCAGACCGGAGACGCCCGTTTCGGGGCCATCCTCCCGTTGCTCCTTCCCCATGGTTTCATCCGCGAAGTCCACGTGTCGCCCGATCCTCGGCAGCCCATCATCGTTCACATTCAGGACGCCCACGACGTCGAAGAGGCCCAGCGCAACACCGCGGCCATGATCGAGTCCTTGGCGACGATGAACGGTCCGCCTCTCGTCGGCTTGGAAGGAGCCTCAGGGTCCTTCGCCCTGGACGCTTACAGAAATTACGCCGATCCCGACATCGTCAAAGCGCTGGCGGACTATTTCCTGAAACGGAAGGACATCGGCGGCGCGGAGTTCGCCGGTCTAACGTCGGAAAACCCCCCGCTCCTCTGGGGCGTCGAAGATGCCGGCCTTTATCGGGACAACATCCCGGCCTTCAAGGATTCCCTCAAGGAGAAGGCGGCCGTGGATTCGTTCGTGAAGGCGGCGGGGGAATCGATCGTTCGCCTCAAGGCCCGACTGTATTCCCCGGCCCTGCTCGATTTCGACCGGCATTGCGCGGCCTATCAAGACGGCAAGGAATCGTTGGCGGATTACGCCCGTCTATTGGCGGGCGCTTCCCGGACGCCGGCGCCGCCGAACCTGCGCCGGCTCGTTGCCGCCGTCGACGCCGAAAAGCGCCTGGATTTCCGCCGGGTGGAGAGCGAGCGAGCGGACTTGGCGGCCCGGCTGGTCCGAATGCTTTCCGACGGAGATCTCCGTCTCCTGGTGCAAAAGAGCCTGGACTACCGGATGGGCCGTCTCACTTACGGCCGCTTCTATGAGTTCCTGAAATCCCTTTGCCGGTCCGGCGGTGTCTCCTTGGATAATTATCCCTCCTTGGCCGCTTACATCGACTACGTGGGGAAGGCGGAGCGCATCGACCGCGACGCCCTTCTCGACGAGCTGTCCCGCCGTCAGGCTTCCGTCGAAGAATCAATGGCCGAATCCGCCGAACAAAAACGCCTGCTGGCCCTGGGTCGGGACTTCGCCTCGTTGGAGAAACTGGCGGTTCACGGCTCGACGTCGGCGGAATATGCCCAATGCCTCAGAAGGAAAGACGAAATCCTCCGTCTCGGTTCGACACTGAAGACTCTGTCCGTCCGTTACGGTTTTTCCGCTCCCGATCCGCTTCCGTCGAACGTCCCCGAGGCCCTGTTCCGTTTCTGCTCCGTCGCCGAATCCAGGAACGCCGCCCTCGTCGGCAACCTCCTCGCGAAGGCCAAGGACCTGAACCGGGGTCCGCCCGTGGCCGTCCTCGTGGCCGGCGGGTTCCATACCGACGGTCTCACGAAGATTCTCCGGCAAAAGGATGCCTCGTACATCGTAGTCTCCCCCAAGATCACTGAGGTCCCTAAGGACACGAAATACCTGGACGTCTTCGCCCGAGACCCGCTGCCGCTGGAGAAGTTCTTCGCGGGCGACGCCGTCTTCCTCCCGTCGGAGCGCCAACTGGTCCTGGACGGGTCTCAGGTTCAGTTCACGAAGCTCCGGTTCCGGGCGTTTCGGGTGCTTTTCCGTCTCTTCGGCTCGGCCCTCTCCGCCGCCCTCCGTAAAACGGATTTCAAGACCCTGAATGAACGGGCCGGCGCCTTCGCACGGGCCTTGAATATCGACGAAAAGGTCAAGGCGGAAATGGACGCGAAGCTTTCCCGCGACGGTTCCTACACGGTGGCGGACTACACCGTCCAAGGTAAAAATGGTTCCCCCGTTCGATGCCGCCTGGCGGTCGTCAAGGCGGACGACGCGCGAAAAGTCAGGCCTCTCCTCGAAAATGAGGGGGCCTCATTGGAGGAGGCGGAGTTTCACGTTGGGAACGAAACATATGTCTTGGGGCTTTTCAAGTCGCCGGAAGGGGCGGCCGCCGATGGGTTGGACGGCTGGTGGCGCGGGGTCCGCTCCGCCGCCTCTCGGGAGGGGGAACGCGCGACGGCCGTCGCCGCTCTCCACGCCGGGTCCTTGGCTCACCAGGTGATGCTCCTGGCCCGGGAAGCGGCGGACGGCGTTGGTTTCGAATCGGTATTTCGTGCGCTGGGAGATGAATTCCAGGGAGATTTGTCCGAAGAGAAGCGCGCGTTAATTCGAAGCCTGGTCAACGGCGTCGCGAACGGCACTCTGAAACGAGTCCAAGATTTGGTCGGACTCCCGAGACTTTTCCGCGCCTTCCTGACGGCCGGGACGCTCCGGGAACGATTCGACGCCCCCGGATGGTTCATCAGCTTTCTCTTCCGTATGGTCCCGACCATGGCTCCGAAAAGACCGGAAGGGAGCCTCGCGACGAGGGAGGCGACCCTTTGCCGCCGGCGTTTGGAACGGGTTTTCCACGATCACGGCGTTCCGGTCAAGGTCCGGATGCACCGGGGAACCAAAACCATAGAGGAAATGGACCGCTTCCTCCTGGCGCCCCTTTACGAGGGTCCGGGCCGGTCCCTGATATTCTCCGTCGATGACCGGTTCCTCGAGGCTCTGATGGCGTTGGACGGCAAAAAGAGGGACGAATTCATCGAAACCCTCGTCCGGCGGGAGCTCCGGGTCCGGGACCTGATGAGCAAGGCGATAACCTTTGAAACCGCCCACAAAATCGTTNNCCGCAATTACCTGGTTCCTATTTTCAAAGTCCAGCCCGCTTTTTCTTCCGACCTCCGGCGAATCCTTTACCTTTATTCCAAGCAGACATTCCGCCTGCTGGCGCGGGACAAGAAGACGCCTCTGGTGCCCGGCAAGAAGGTCACGCTCGAGGAACTGGCCCACATTTTTTGGCACGTGGTCCGCGTGGTAGACCTGGTCCGCCTTGCGGCGGAGGAATGGAACAAGCAGAACCCAAACGCTTTCCTCTTCGTCGAGGATATCGACTTATTGACCCAGGCCGCCGCCCACCATGACCTCGGTAAATTCCATCCCGCCCTGGTACACATCTTCCTCGCAAAGGAAAAACTCGACTTATCGGGCGATCTTCGGAAGCTTCTGGAGCGCCACGAGAGAGAGGCCTTTCGGATCGCCCGGCAGCTTGGACGGCCCATTCCCCGCCGGGTCGGGGCCATCCAAAGGGCGGGTGGCGTGGTATGGCGGGGGAATAACGGACGGACGCCGGACCCCCGGGACCCGAGCCTGCGCCTGGCCCTGCTCTTGGTCGGCGTGGACGTGTGCGACGGTTTCCGGGCGGACCTCCACCGCCCCTATCACAGCCGGGATTGGCTGCCGGAGAAATTCCCAACGAAGGCCGACCTCCTCGAGGAACTGCAGAACGAGAAGAAATATTACCGGCTCTCCACGGTCACCGACGTTTTCCGCAAGCTTCTGGAAACGGAACCGTTCATTCAGGCCCTGGAACGGTCGTACCCCGAGCGGGCCGCCGACGTTGCCCACGAGCGGACGTCAACTTATCCGACGGTCGCCGTCCGATTTAACGTGGCGATGGAGGAACTCCGCCATTTCGCCCTCCTTTCCCTGCGCAGTCCCCCGGAAACATGGTGGCCTGCCTTTTTCCGACGGGCGATCGTGAACGGGATGCCTTACGACGAAATCCACGGGCGGATGAGGGAGTTGGCGGAAAATTTGATGGAGAATGGCGCGCCCCCCGAACGACTTCGCTTCAAACTCCAAGCCCTCGCCGATACGGGCGACCCCGACTCCTTTGTCCCCGACCGAGGCGAGATCGA
>PMLF01000040.1 GCA_003158755.1 Elusimicrobiota bacterium
CAAGCTCAGCACGAGCGGTTTCTTTATATTTGCAACCACATCTACTTGGCCACGACGATCCAGTTCGAAATGAAACCCATGAACCGGTAGGGGAGGATGATGAACGGAACGTCGAATCCCCGGAACAACCTTTCTAACTCCCGTTGGGAAAGAAGGTTCAGGTTTTCCGGACGGCTATAAAACTCGTCGCCCATCCTCCGGAGGATCGCGCGGTACCAGGCCTGGGGCATCCAGTGGAGGAACGGGATCCTCTTGTGCATCTCCAGTGGAAACCACCGGTTCGGAGTGGTCAGGAAAACTTTCCGGCCCACCCGCAATATTTCCCGAAGAAATCTCCGGCGGTCTTCCTCGAGGCCCACATGCTCAAGCACCGCGTTGCAATAACAGACATCGAATTCGTTGTCCGCGAAGGGGAAGTTTCCCTTCGGATCGTACCGCACGTACCGGGCTCCCGGAAAACGCTTTTCAAGGAAAGCCCCTTCATGGATCCCCAGCATCGTCAGCCGGGAGGTGTGAGGATGCAGCTGCTCGAGGATGTTGGACTCGTCGGGATTGTCCTCGACGACCGAAACGCCGACGTCCAGGATCGTGTCCGTTTCCGAAGGTCGTATCCGGTCGACGAAAATACCGAAGATCCCCAGGCGGGCTTTCCGGGCGAGGCGGATCATGAAATTTCCCCCAGGGGCCTTATAGAAGACTTCATCGCTCAAAGTTCACCGCCTTTTCCCCGGTCGAAAACCAATTTAAACCTTCCGTGCGGATTGGTTGGAGAGACTTTATTTTATTTTGTTCGGCCGTGGCTGTCCATGTAGGGGGTCCGTCGAGCTCATAGCGTCAATCGGCGATGTCTTCCAGGATTTTCAATGTTTCCCTCGCCGTCTTCTCCCAGGAAAAATCCTTCACCCGTTCTTGCCCCCGGCGGATCAGTTCTTCCCTTCGGCCGGGTTGGGTCAGCACCTTGGCCAGCGCCGCCGCGATGGACCGGGCATTGAGGGGATCGGCCGTCTCGGCGGCGTCCCCCGCCACTTCCGACAGGCTGCTCCTTTGGGAAACAACGAGGGGGCACCCCATCGCCATCGCTTCCAGCACGGGGAGACCGAAGGTTTCATAAAGGGACGGGAAGACGAACGCGTCGGCGCCTTTGTAGAGGGAGGGAAGGATCGACGACGGAACCCTCCCCGGCAGCTTGACGGAATCCCCCGCGCCGATGGAGCGGGCGTAACGCGCCAAAGCTTCCCTCGTCACTTCCCGCGTGTCGGCGCCGATAATGACCAACCGATGGGGGATCGACCGCTCCGATTTCAAAATCTGAAAAGCCTCGATGAGGCGGAACAAGTTCTTGTAAGCGTAAAAGGCGGACACGCAAAGAATGAACGACCCATACTCCTCTTTCCGCTTTTTTACTTCCCCCGGATCGTCCGTTCCGGAGACGGACGGCAACGACAGCCCGTGATGGACCGCGTGGACTTTCGCCGGAGAGACCTTCGTCCACCGGAGGATATCCTGGCGGGAATGTTCCGTCACGGCGATGACGGCGTCGGCCCGTCGGACCGCGCTCGCCACGCCGACCTGAAGATAATTCCTTTGCAGAAAACCGTAAGACTCCGGAACGAACTGGAACTGGGTCGATTGGACGACGACGGCCTTGGGAACGTCGAGGAACGGCGGCAGCGTATTGCACAAACCCAAGAACACGTCGCCGCGAGCCCGGCGGATGAGGAAGGGATAAACGGTCCATTCATAAAGGACTCGGAACCACCGCGACTTGGGAACGAAAGGCAGCGGAACGACGCGGAGGTTCGCCGTCGGTGGAAAATCGAAATCCTTATTCCAAAAGGGGGTCAGCAATAAAAATTCGTGTTGAGGCGCGGCCGCGTCCATGGCGCCCAGCAGCCGCTCCAAATACATCCGCATCCCCCCCTTCCCCTGGGTGGACGTGGACGTGCCGGGAGTGATGTTGTCAACGATAATCTTCAAGGACGGATCGCGGATGAGAAATCGGGAACGAGGATTGGCGGCAATTCATCTCACCGGCCAACTTCGGTCGGAATCATAAGAAAGCTGATTGTAAGTCCTCAGGTGTAACAACAGCAAAATAAGCTTGTCGAGTTGACTTAATACCAGCCGTTTAAGTTTCGTCCCATGAGTCCTCGAAGAAATGCGGCGGTTCAACATCGGGAATTCCTTATTGATTTCCGGATGCAGCGTCAGCAGGTGATAAGCGAAATCAATGTGTCCATAATTGATCAACACCAAAATATATTTAATCAGACGAGCCTCTGAAAAACCGACCAAGCGATCTTCCCGACGTCCGAAAAGGGCGTCGCCGAAAATAAGCTGGCCTCGCGATTGGCCGTCAAAAACGGCTTTCCTTTCCCCAAAAACCCTGTTGAGATAGAGAAGCTCAAATCCTCTTTCATANNCCACTTCAACCAGGAACGCATTGCCGATGACCTGTTCCGCCCCTTGCAATATCTCCAGCTCGGATCCTTGCGTGTCAAGTTTCAGGAAATCCGGCAGTTCAAGTTTCTCTTTCAAATACACGTCATCGAGCGAGGTGGAGGTGACTTCTATTTCCCTCTCCACGTCAAAAGCTTCTCCTCCAAACACCTCCTTAAATCTTTTCCCGGGCTTGTAGGAGGAGCTTTCCCCCAATCGTTTAAAGAGATTGAAAACCATCTTCCGCGCGTCTCTGCCGATGTAATAGGGGAAAGCGCGAAATTCGCGGTAGGGATGGGGCGTACGGTTCAGACGGTCGCATTCTTCTTTATCCGCGTCAAAACCATGATAGACCGTATGCGAATAGAACGGCGTTAGTTCTTCCGGGGCGGCGCCGCGCGCGCCCACGTCGCACACCACCAAAGGGTTCCGGCTTAAAAAGGAATTTTCTTGCGAACGGAGCTTGATCAGCCAGTTGAGATTGTAAGGAAGGATGGCGTAATATTGGTTTAAGCGTTTAAAGATGGAACCAAGCAAATATTTAAATGAGCTTTTCATGGTCTTAAAATCTCCAATTTCGACGGCCTAGGAACAAGGAATCTCCAACACTTCAATTTCTTACATAATATCCCGCAAGGGAACAAACCCCGATGACGACGCCGCAAGCACGAAAATAGAGATGATATTTTTTCGTTTCGAAGAAAGAAGAATACAGGACAATAAATGGGATGCATTGGGCGACATAGCGGCTCGAAAATTGCGCGGAAGACTTCGCGGTCGTCGCGACGATCAGCACGGAGGCCATTACGGAAAAAACAAACAACGTTTCGGAACGGCGCGCCTGAACATGGTCGTATCCCTGTTTTAGAAAAAGA
>PMLF01000350.1 GCA_003158755.1 Elusimicrobiota bacterium
GGCGGCTCCGGTGTATTTGCCGGCGCCATTTCCTCCGTCATCAGCTCCAATACGATATCGGCCAATGCAAGCGACGGAATATTTTTCCGAACCGCCACCGACAACTGGGTCGCCGATAATGTCGTTTACGGCAACATGTATACCGGGATGTATTTCGAGGATGCAAACGACGCTCGTGACTTTATCGTCAACGGAACCATATATTCCAACGGGGGCTGGGGAATTTACCTTGTGGGGTCGAATCAGACCATCCAAGACACGCGGGTCGGCTACAATTCGGTCGGGACGTCCGCGTCGGACACGGGGGTGGAGATCGGCATCGAAGGCAACACGGCCGTCTTGCGCGGGTGCCGGATCAACACGAACGGGGTGACGGGAATATACACGAACGGGATTAACGCCGCCGGGACGTCCCTCCTCTCGCTATCGCCCGTCGGAGAACCGGGAATCACGCGGGCCTGGGGCGACGAAGTCCTGTCGGACGACCTGACGCTGGACTACGCCCAGCCGAGCTATCCGGCGAAGGCCTTGACGCCGCGTTTGATGCGCGGCAACGGACATTCGGCGACGGTCAATTCCGTAAACGCCGCCAACGCCGTCACCCAGTTGGTGACCATCCGCTACGACGGAAGCCTCTGGCAGGTGGAAGGGTCTTCGACGGGAGCGATGGGAAGTTTCGGCAGCGGCAACTTGCCCTCCAATACGGCGTATCCTCCCCTGCCGGCCGCCCCGCAATTCAATCTGACATTCACGCCCGGTCCTTACCAGCCCCAAACGGATGACCGTGTGGACTTTCTCCTTTTGGCCCAGGCGGGGGACACCAACACCGACAAGAGCCTCCTAATCCAGTCCCCGGCGTCCGGGTTCCCCAACGGGCGGAGCCGCCTCACGGTTCCGTCGGGCGTGACGCTGACTCTGAATGGTCGCGCGTCCCAGGCGGCGGTCATGGACCGGGCGACCGCGGGGAGCGCTTACTACACTTTTATCGCCTCGGGCACGGTGACGATGTCCTCGGCGGCGGTCTCGAACACGGATTCGAGCGGGCTCCAGTTCGCGCCCTCGGCCTCGGTATCTTTATCCTCGGTGACGTTCGACAACTTGGGCGACAACGCGTCCACGCGGACCTACATCACGGCGCAGGAAGGCCTGACGTCGAACACGTCCTTCTACCACCTGACGTTCAACAACACCCGAAACATCGGCGCGACGGGCTACAGCGTGCTGGTGGCGGGAACGGACAATAATCTCCATTGGGACATCATGAGCTTCGCGGGCCCGAAGTCCGGGGACGGCTCGGGCTACGACCCCAACGGTCGTGTGCGCTGGTGGGACGCGACGCCCCCGTCGGCCGTGAATCCGGCCGTCTCGTCCGGGAGCGCGATCGGTCAGTTGCAAGCGGCGTGGAACTCGCCGGGAGACGACGGGATGTCGGGGACCCTGCACAACGGGCAATACCTCGTCTTTTACAGCACCGTTCAGACGACCGCCCAAAACGCGATATCTTCCCAGGCGCAGGTCGTTATTTCCACAACGGGGGATATTCCTAATTCTTCTCAATCCTGTTCCATCGGCAACCTGACTTTGGGAACGACCTATTACGTCCGGGTGTGGGCGGCGGACGAATGGGGGAACACGAGCGGACAAGGCGTCTTGGGGAGCGGCTTGCCGTATCACCCGGCGCCATTGCCCCCCGCGCTGACGGCGGGGGTGGCGTCCGGCGAGGTTCTCCTGACGTGGACGGCCCCGGCGACGCCGCCCTTGGCCTACCTGGACCACTACGAAATCCAATCGAGCACGGTGTCTTCCTCGGGACCGTTCCAGGCTTTGCCGTCTCAGGCCAATACGGCCGTGAGCTATTCCCACACGGGCTTGCTGCCGGAAACGACCTACTACTACCAGATGAGGACGGCGGACGCGGGAGGGACGGAGTCGGCGTGGACGGCGGCGCAGGCCTACACGCCGGACAACGAGCCTCCGGTGGCGATCAACGACTTGGTCGCGACACCCGGGTCGGCGCAGGGGACGGTGCAGTTGACGTTCACGTTCCGAGGGGACAACGGAGGGTCGAAGACGCTGGAGGCGGGGGGGTCGTACCGGGTCCAATACGCGACGTATACGGCCGGTGTGGCGTGGAGCACGGGGTCGGCGCAGGCGGTGATGCCGTCGGGAAGCGTGGTGCCGGGGACGGTGGTGACGCAGACGGTGGGCGGGTTCACGGAGGACGGGACGTATTATTTCCGGATGTGGACGGTGGACAAGTGGGGGAACGCGTCGGACATGGACACGACGGCGCCGCAGGCGAGCGCCGTTCCGCGGACGCAGAGCCCGCGGGCCAGTTTGAGCCCGTTGGATTCCTCGGCGGCGGCTTACCCCTGGACCCAGGCGTTCACGGTGAGCTTCACGAAGGCCATCAATCCGGCGACGCTGACGGGGTTCCAGGTGGTGAAGGTGCGGGACCGGATGGGGAACGCGGTGAGCCAGTCGGTGGCGGGAACGACGGCCGCGGCGGGGACGGACAGCTACCAATTCACGCCGACGGCGGCCCTGGACGGGAACAGTTTGTATGAAGTGCGCATCACGACGGCAGTGAAGGACGCGCAGGGGAACGCCCTGGCCCAGGCGGTGTCGGGTCGATATTTGACGTTCATGCACCACGCGGAGGAGAACATCGCGACGGGCTTGAACGGCGCCACCGTCGATATCCCGGCGGGCGCCCTGGCGGCGGACGGATACGTCTCCGTGTCAACTCCCGCGCCCACCATGGTGTCGGCGGCTACGGGGAAATTGATTTCCAACACGGGGGACTCCCTGCGGTCGCCGTTGGCGGGGTCCCTGGCGGCCTTGGGGACCTTGACCGAGGCCGCCGTGCCGCAGGCCCTGTCCCTTCCGGTGACGGTGTCGCTTCCCTACACGGACAACGCCGCCGGCGTGGTTACCGGAACGGCCCCTCCCGTCAAGTCCAAGACCCTCGCCGTGTATCGGCTGGATGAGGCGCACAACGTGTGGGTGCGGATGCCCTCCACCGTCGATCCCGCGACCCATCGGGTGACTGCCTCGGTCTCCTTCCTCAGTTCCTTCGCCCTCATCGGCCGGGAGGACGCCGACGTCACCGAAGCCGTCGCCTTCCCCGTTCCCTGGCGCGCCGGAGCGGGGATCAAGGACATCACTTTTTCGGGCGTGGGACAGACGGGGAAGATCGATATTTTCACTCCCGACGGCCTGTTGGTCAAGGAAATCCCCATCGGGACCGGCAGCCAGGAATCTTGGGACGTGACCAACGCGGACGGCCGCCCGGTGGCGACGGGCGTCTATTTCTACCGCGTGAACGCCTCCGGCTCGTCGAAGCGCGGCAAACTGGTGATCGTCCGATGACCCGGCGCCGATTCCTCTTGGTGTATCCGTTCTCGGGGTCCGATTCTTCTCGTCGTAGNNTTCCTTTTGCCTTTTTACTTTTTCCTTTTGCCTTGGTTTTCGCCGGCAACGGCGAGGAAGGCTTCCGCTTCCTCAACGCGGGCCTGAGTCCCCGCGCGGCGGCCATGGGCGGCGCGGTCGTCGCGTCGGCCGACGACGCGGCTTCGGCCCCCTGGAATCCCGCCGCCTGGGGCGAAGTGCGGCGGAACGAACTCTTCCTGGCCGACTCGCAACTGGCCAATGGAGCCTCTTTGGCCGGCGCGGCCTTCGCCCTACCCATGGAAAAGGGCACGGCGGGAATGGAGCTTCGCTCCCTCGGCTACGGGGACATCCCCGGTTACGACCAAAACGGTCTGAAGACTTCTTCCGTCGATGCCAGGGACACCGCGGTGTCCCTGGGTTACGGCCGGCCCTGGGGCCGGTCCTGGACCTTGGGAGTGGCCGTCCAGCACGTGGAGGAACAGATCGCCGGGTTCACCGGGCGGACGGAGGCGGGGGACATCGGCGTTTTGTGGAGGCCGTTCCACGACGGGGCCATGCAGCGGCTGCGCCTGGGCGGCTCCTATCTCCATTTGGGCGGCGGGGCGACGTTCGACGCGGAGAAAACACCGCTCCCCCGCGCGTGGTCGGCGGGCGCCGCCTACAAAACATTTTCCGACGCGTGGATCACCGCCGTGTCCGTGCAAAAGGCCGGAAACGAAACCTCCTCCTGGCGGATCGGCCAGGAAGTGTGGCTGGGGGGGATCCTGGCCCTCCGGGCCGGATTCACCGGACGGACCGGGTTTTCCGACGGGTACACGCTGGGAGCCGGGTTCCGCATTCGGGACATCCAGGTGGATTACTCGTTCGCCGCCAACAGCCAAGGTTACGAAAACGCCAACCGCGTCGGCATCACTTGGCGCTTCGGAGGCCGGGTGGAATCTTTGTACCAAGAAGGCGTCCGCCTCCTGCGGGCCGGCCAATACGGCGAGGCCATCTTGAAGTTCAACGAGGTATTGGAATTGAAGCCGGATCACCGTTGGGCGATCCAGCGCCTGCGGGAGGCCGCCGACCTGTTGAAGCGCGAACCCGCGGGGGGCCAAGATGAAAAATAGGATCTTCACCCTCGCGGTCTTGTCCTTGACGCCGGTCCTCTTCGCCGCGCCGGCGGAGAAGCCCGCGGACCCGATGCAGGGCCTGGCGGCTTCCTACCGCGCGGGCGACGATGCCGGGGTCCTGAAATACTCGGCGGACGTTCTGGAAGCCGACCCCGGAAACCGGGACGCGCGCAACTATCTCTGGACGGTGGGCCGCCGCTTGAAAGAGGAAGAGCAAGCGGGAACCATGACCGATGAGGAGCGGCGGGGGCTCGTCCTCCTGGCCGAGCGGCGGCTGGCCCTCCGGCGCTGTGAGACGGAGGAAACCCTGTCCCGCCTGCGGGAGTCCTACGAAAAAAGCCGCCGGCGAAGGAGCCCCGCCGATATCCTGGCCGGCGCCGAGGGCATGGGGCGATTTTTGGGCGAGCAGTTCCAGGAGGAACGCCAGCAAGCCTTGGCCGACGGGTATTTCCGCGGCCTGGTGGAGAACCTCACGGCGGCCCTCAAGAGCAAGACCTTTGTGGCCCGGAAAGATCAGTTGGTGGCCGAGGCGTGGCTGTCGTACTATTCCGGCGACAAGGCCAAGGCGCTGAAGGCTTGGGAATCGGCGGCCGCCCAGGATCCCGCCGACAGGCGGGTCGCCGACGACCTGGATAGCCTGCGCCGCGTCCTTCAGAGGGAACGGGACGAAAAATTGATTAAAGAGTGGGAGTCCCAGGCCGCGACCTACCAGGAAACGGGTTTCCACCGGGAGGCGCTGGAGCTGTGGGATAAGATTTTGACGAAGACGCCCGGCGACGCCGGGGTCCGGCGCAACGCCGAGGAATGCCGCGCCGCCATCCGGAAGAAGGAAAAAGACGCCCGCCTAGCCGCATCGACGGAAGAGGGCGTGCGC
The DNA here is from genome assembly GCA_003158755.1 of Elusimicrobiota bacterium. Taxonomy (GTDB): domain Bacteria; phylum Elusimicrobiota; class Elusimicrobia; order FEN-1173; family FEN-1173; genus FEN-1173. The sequence goes on from PMLF01000350.1 coordinate 5,383, forward strand.
CTCTACCGGGAAGGCAAGGTGATCGAGGCGGCCCAGGCGTGGTTCAAGGTTTTGGATCAGGATCCGTCGTATCGCCCGGCCCGCGTTTGGCTGGCTCACGCGGGCAACCAATTGGGCGATATGGAGCAGCCCGCGTCCGCCTCGAAACCCTCGCCGGCGGCCAAGCCGTCCGCGCAAGACGACAAGGCGTCCGCCGTCACCGACGCGGACCGGGCCGCCGCCCTGGAATTCTACAAACAAGGCCTCATCGCCTATTCCCAAGACCGCGTGTCCGAGGCCGTCGATTTGTGGGAGAAGGCCCTCGCGCGCCGGCCCGACCTCACCCAGGCGCGGGAAGCCCTCCGTCAAGCCCGCGCCGAACTGTCCTTCAAGAAACGCGCCACCCCTTGATCAGAGTGTCTCTTTGNNCACCCTTATTTGAACCGCATTGCGGCTAAAGAGGCAGTGATCAGAGGGGGACGGCTCGGATGTAATGTTTTTTGGCGTAGGAGAGGATTTCCCGGTCGGCGGTGACGATGTCCATACCCAGTCTCCGGGCCGTGGCCACGAGGATTCGATCCACCGGGTCCGCGTGGAAATCACCGGGAAGCTCGTTGGCGTCCAGGGCGATGTCTTCCGTGAACGGGGCCAGGGAAACGCCCGGCTTTTCGAGGGTTTGACGCAGCCATTCGCGGGGGGAAACGGGGAGGGAAATCCGTCCCTTCGCCTCCAACAATCCAACTTCCCAAACGGAAAATACGGAGATTCTCACGCGGGATTCGATCATCCCCCGTTCGATTTGCGCGAAAGCGCGGGTTCCCTTGACTCTGGGATCACCCATAAAATACCAGAGCCAAACATGCGTGTCGAGGAGGAGATGTCTACCAGAATCGTCCACGTTCAGCGTTCCATTTCTCGCGAGGGTAATGGATGATATCGCCCTTAATGATGACGGGCCCCAAATGTTTCAGGCAGCCGAATAAAGTCTTGGTGTTCCGGTTTGAAGCCTCTTTGCCCGGGATGGGGACGACCTTGGCGACGGGCTTGC